>JBBSNE010000051.1:0-11504 GCA_038232815.1 Euzebyales bacterium
ACCCCGGCCGCGATTCTCACGCCGCCGGTCGGAGGGGTCGTGAAGGCGACCCGCGCATGGGATGCGCCCCCGCCGTCATCGTCGATCGCGATCTGCTCGCCGTTCTCGTCATAGACAGTCAATAACGGATCACTGTGACCATCGGTCGAGCGCATCTCCACGACGACCCGTGACCCCGGTGGGGGGCTTGCGGTGATCACATGTTGTGGTTCGGCGGCGGTCAAGACGTCCTCGTTGGTCACGATGGGGGCCGGGTCGATGCTCAGCAGGAACCGGCCGGTGGCGGGGCGAGCCGTACTGGCGGTCAAGGTGTAGGTCCCATCGGTGGGCAGGGTGGCGAACAACAGCGAGTTCAATCCCGCGGCAGGTTCGGGGCTGTCATCGTTACGGACGACGAAGTTGCCGTCCTGGCCGCTTATCTCAACGAACGGGTCCAGTTCGTCACCCTCCCCCGGGGCCGCGTCCATCCGCACCCGGATGCGTTGCCCCTCGGTTCCCTCAAACGCAAACGACCGCGTCGGCAGGACCGACGTGATGGCCGAGTTGGTCGCGTCGCCGATCTCCAGGACCCCATCGGGATCGCACTGTCTGCCCGCGGATGCGGTGCGCAGCGACTCCACGGCTGCATCACTGATCAGGTCAGTCCCGCCCGCCACCAGTACCGGAAGGTCCAGACCGCAAACGGAGTTTCTGACTGCGGGCTTCACCGTGCCGCCGTCATCCCCCTCGACCGGCGCGAAGACACTGGCGAATCCGCCGGCCAACATGGACGCCGCCAACACGTGGGCATAGCCGTCCGGCTCGTGTCGAAGGTTGACCGCGACGATGTAGGAAGGCGCCGTGGCCCCGTACAGGTCTAGGTTGTAGTCAGCCACCGACACCGCTGTGTCGAAGCGGGAGGCCCCACCCAGGCGTCGTACCTCAGCACCCACCGAGGCTTGGTCGATCTGGGCCATCACCTGTTCGCTGATTGCAGCGGTTCCGCCGGCGACCAAAACGGTCGACGGCCGTATCCGGGTCAGCGCTTGGGCGGTGTCCCCGTTCAACTCCTCCGCGGGGGTCAACAGGATCGGCACTCCCCACCAGGCACCGATCTGTCCGACGGTCACCGCGTCGGGCCAATTCCCGCCCGTCGTGACGATGACGGTGCCCAACGGCAGTCGCCGGTCGGTCTGCACCACCTGTTCGGCGACCCGGACGGCAGTCGCTTCCCGACCTGACCCGGCCAACCGGATCACGCCATAACCCACCTGTTGCAGTTGGGCATCCAACGCCGCTGGGATGGCCGCCGTCCCTCCCAGCACGTAGATGCCCGAACCGGCTGGGACAACCCGACGCAGTTCCTCCAACGTTTCTGCACCCAACAGCCCGTCGGGGTCGGTGAACAACAGCGGCGCGACACCATAGGCCAGCGTCGACCCGGCCAACGCATCCGGGAACCGGCTGGCCGTGGCGATGACCCCGAACGGTGCCTCCCCATCGCTGAAGGTCTGGCGAGAGATCGCCACGGCCTGCAGGGTGGGTTCAGACGTTGCCGCATCGTCATAGGTGATGCGCACCGGGGGCGCGGTCGCGTCGTCGGGCAGGTCCGTGGTGGTCGGGTCCACGGGTGATTCGGGGTCGATGGCGCCGCCGATCAGCCCTTGAACCCATTGGAGGTAGGTGATCAGTTCGGTGTAGACACCTGGCGCATCGATGCCACACAGCGACCCGAACGAGGTGATGCCGATGACGACCTGCGTGCCGTCCTCGCGCTCGGTCCACAACGGTCCGCCCGAATCCCCCTGGCAGGTGTCAGGGCCAGGGTCTGCCTCACTGCCCGGCTGTCCTGCACAGACGTGCCGATCGTCCACCAAGTTGTCATAGACGGCGGCGCAGTCGGCATCCCCGATCAGCGGCAACGCTGCTTGCAACAGCACATCAGAACGATCGGCACCAAAGGGAGAGGTGGCCCCGTATCCCGTGACCACCGCGGCCTTGCCCGGTGCATACAGGGCTGCCTCCTGCGGCCCCACCATCGCGGCTGGTTGGGTCGTGGCGGGATCTGTCAGACGCAGCATCGCAATGTCGTTGACGGTGTTCAGGTCGTCGTAGTCAGGGTGTAACACGATCCGGTCGACGCCGATTCGCTCACCACCCTGTGCCCAGTTGACCGTATCGACCACCACGCTCAACGACTCCGGTTGCGTGCCCGAGCCTTCCAACCGCGGGTCATAGAAGCAGTGCGCGGCGGTCACCACCCATGAGGGATCGATCAGTGTCCCACCACAGTGTTGTACGCCCTCGAACAACACGGCCGCCATGGCGGGGTAGGCCCCTTCTGGTGCGGGCTCACCGTCGATGACCTGATACTCCTGTGCCGTCGCACCGCCAAACGCCCCGGCCAGGGGCAGCAGGAGGGAGAGCGCAGTAACCAGGGCAACACGTCGCATACAGAAACTGTAACCGCCCGTGAGCCGTGAGATGATCAGGCAGTGGAGATCAAGCCAATGGATGTCGAGGCCCGTCGGAAGCGTTTCGCGCGCAGCGTTGCGGCAACGGTCCGCCGCACCGGTCGGATCACCTTGTCCCCGGCGATCGTCCAGGCCTTCGCGTCGGTCCCGCGCGATGAGCTGATCACACAGGTCTACCGGGCTGGTGCCGATGACTACCAGCAGCAGTCATCGTCGGACCCCGGCGCACTGTTGGAACGACTGTATGCCGATGACGCGATTGTGACCCGGCTGGATGAGGAGGGACGACCCTGTAGTTCCAGTTCTCAGCCGTCTCTCATGGCCCTGATGCTGCATTGGCTGGACCTGGCGCCTGGTGTGCGGGTCCTCGAGGTCGGCGCGGGTACCGGCTACAACGCCGCGTTGCTGGCTGAAGTCGTCGGTGATCCCTCCCTGATCACCACCATCGACATCCAACAGGAGGTGGTGGACCAGACCCGACGGCGCCTGGGAAGATTGGGCTACGGTGCCGTAACGGTCCGATGTGGCGACGGCACCCATGGTGCCGCCGACAGGGCCCCGTTCGATCGGGTCATCGTCACCGTCGGGTGTCCTGACATCTCCTGGCACTGGGTCGAACAGATGGTCGCTGATGGCCGCTTGGTCGTGCCGTTGCAACACGGTGGTCCCCATGCCGACCCGGTGCTGTTTCTGCGTCGATCAGGATCGAAACTGGTCGGGCGGGTTGTCTCACCGTCCGGATTCATGGCCTTGCAGGGAAACCATTCCGACGCGCCCTGGCCCCAATCCATAGAGGACGCGCAGGCAACCACTCCCGATCGACAGTTGCCGCTGTTTGACGACCTTGACCGCGGCAGGGGGCGCTGGTGGGATTTTGCGTTCTTCTTGGCGTTGGTGGACGACAGAACGTACTTCTCAGGGGTGTTGGCCCTGTCCGATCCTGACTTCGGCCGGGTGGTGATGACGCCCAGCGGCATCCGACTTTGGGGGGAGGAACGCCTACTGGACGACTTGGTCACGGCGCATGAGCAGTGGGGCGCCCTGGGGCGGCCGCGGCTGACGGACTGGACCATCTCCATGGCACCCCGTTCAACCGATCGCCCGGAGCACGACCCCTCAGACGGTGTCTGGCTGGTCACGCGGGCTGATAGCTGGCAAACCTTCAGCCTGGGGGCCGCGTCCGGAGAGATATGACGCCGCCGGGTCGACCAAGAACCCACCGCGCATGGCCTGGCGCCCCAGCAGCATCCGAAACCCCATCTCGTCACGGCTTGCAAGCGTGAGTTCCAGTTGCCACCGACGACCATGCAACATGGCGCTGGTGGTGACGACGTAACGCTGTTGCGCCTCCCCTGAGGAGGAGCGGACCTCACGCACGTCCAGCAACGTTGCGGTGACTGCCACAGGATCGGTGTCATCGTGTTGGTGAGGAAAGACCGTGAACGAGACCCGTTCGCCGTCAACGACGATGTCCGCGGCATGGATGGCTGACGTCCGGGCACCGGTGTCGATCTTGGCCTTCACCGTCACACCGAAGTCCGGCAAGCTGACCCACTCCCGCCAGCCGATCACCAGGCCCTTGCCCCTCACGGTCGCGTCTCGAAGAACCGATGATCAAACACCTTGCGGACTCGGCGACGCGCCCGGTCCACCGCCTGGCTGAGCTGCTGGCTTGAGTCAAAACCAGCGGCGTGGGCCACCCGTGCCAACCGGTCCGGGGCGGCAGGCAGGATCGAGGTGTCACGTTCACCCACCAGGTACAAGATGTTTCGCAGTCGCGATTGCAACAGCCACCCGGCACGAAGCCATTCGGCTTCTTCGGGGGTGATTGCGTCGATCTGGGTCAGTTGCTGTAAGACTGCCATGGTTCCCGGTCCCCGGACCTGTGGGTGGCTCCCTCCATGTGACAGTGCCAACAACTGCACGGTCCATTCGACGTCGCTCAAACCGCCCGGACCAAGCTTTACATCCACGCGCGAGCTGGCGGCGGGTATGACCCCACGCCGACCGTGCCGAGGACGAGAGGCCGAGACCGCACGGGGGCGGGGCACACGAGGTCTGGGAGATACGCCACCGGCGCGTTCGGCTTCCAGACGAGCTTTCATCAGTCGGATGGCACGCAACCGGTCGTGATCCACCGGATCGGTGTAGACCAGCGGCTGCAGCATCTGCACAAACTGTTGCCCTAGATCATGATCGCCTGCGACCACACGTGCCTGCGTCATGGCCAGCAATTCCCAGTGCGACGCCCAGCGCCGGTAGTACGCCTGATGAGACTCAAGGCTTCGAGTCAACGGGCCATCCCGACCTTCAGGGCGCAAACCCGTATCGATCCGAAAGGCCGCGCCCTCAGGCGTGACGGTGCTCAAGAAGTCAATCACCGCCGTCGCAGTCCGTTCGGCGGCCTCGGCCTCACCCTCATGGACGAAGATCACATCAAGATCTGAGGAGTGGTTCAACTCCGCCGCCCCGAACCGCCCCAGGGCGATGACTGCAAGGTCCACCCCGTCGTCGCCGACGGTCGCGACCGCAGCCTGTAACAACCCCTCGCCCAGCCAGGTCAGTTCGTGACCCACCTGCACGACGTCGACCTGATCGGTGACGTCGCGTAGGGCGGTTCGCAGCGCCTCACGCCGTTTGAACCGGCGCAGCGCATCGCTACCCGTCTTGCCCCCACCACGTCGCACCAGCCCGGCCGCGCCACGGTGCAACTCCTCACGGGTTCGGTGCCGTTGCAGCGCGTCCGGCTCGTCATACAGACGTAGGACTTCTGGCTGGCGGGTGAACCATTCGCCCAGCCGAGGGGCTCGGCCCAGAACTCGTGTCAGCAGCCGAGCTGCAGAAGGACTGTCGCGCAGCAGACGGAGCAACCTAGGATTACCTCTGAGTTCCGCGACCAGCCCCCGCAATGCCGCCAATCCCCCGTCGGGATCAGGCGTCTCGGCCAACGCCTCCAACATCGCGGGGAGCAGCACCCGGAGTTGTTTGGCCGTCCGGTCCGAGCCGGTGGTCAACGCCTCCAGATGCCGGATCGCCTGCCCCGGGGCATCAAAGGCCAAGGCCTGCAACCGGGCCCGTGCGGCCTCCGGGTCCAGCCCCCCGCCGTCGACCACCCGTTGATCCGCCCCCCACGAGGCGATCGTGGACAGAAGGGGACGATAGAAGAGCTGCTGGTGCAACCGCCGGACCCCGCTGCGGACCCGGGTCAACTCGGCTTCGAACTCAGTCTTTGCGGTCCGGGTCGGCAGGTCGCGAAACCCCATTGTCCGCGCCAGCCGGGCGATGTCGGGTTCGTCGGCGGGGATGGTGTGCGTGCGCCGCAGGTGGCGCAGTTGCAGGCGGTGCTCAACGGTTCGTAAGAACACATAAAAGTCGCTGAACAGGTTTGCGTCGCCCTCATCGACATACCCCCCTTCCGCCAGGGCTTGCAGTGCCGGCAACGTGCCCCGCAGGCGCAGGGTGGAATCGGCTGGGCCGTGAACCATCTGCAGCAATTGCACGGCGAACTCGATGTCGCGCAGGCCACCCGGGGCAAGCTTCAGCTGACGTGCCCCGTCCCGCTGGACCGGTTTTGACTGTTCGACCCGATGCTTCATGGCCTGTATGTCATTCACGGCGTCTGATCCCCTGGCGTCCGGCCAGACCAGGGGCTGAACGGTCGCGTGAAGGTGCGCCAAGAGGTCGTCCGGTCCGGCGACGGGGCGCATTTTCAACAACGCCTGGAACTCCCAGGTCTTGGCCCAGCGCTGGTAATACGCCTGGTAGCTGGGCACGGTCCGGCTGAGCGGTCCGTTGCGCCCCTCCGGACGCAGGTTGGCGTCCATCTCATAGACCGGACCGTCGCTGCCGTGCCCCCCGGTCAGTTGCAGGAACGCCCGGGCCAGACGCTGAGCGGCGGCGTCATCGCCCCGATGGACGAACAGGACGTCGATGTCGCTGACGTAGTTGAGTTCCCGGCCACCCAACTTGCCCATTGCGACCACGCCAAGTTCGGCAGCAGCGATGGGATCAGACTCGTTGATGATCTGCAGAGCCGCACCGAGGATCCCGTCGGCCAGATCGGCAAGCTCCGCAGCCGCGGTAGCGGTATCAACCAGACCCATCAGGTCGCGGATCGCAATCCGTAGTCTGCCTGCCTGCTGTACGCGGCCAAGCGGTCCATCGCTGCGGTCGGATGCCAGGGCCGCGGCGGTGACATCGGACACCGTCCACGCCGGCAGTTGCTTGTCGTCGAACTGCTCCAACAGTTCCGGGCGGGCGGCCAACAGATCGCCAAGTGCTTGTGACGCCCCGATCACCACTGCAAAGCGACGCTGGGCCTCAGGATCGTCTGACAGCCGTGACACGTCGATCCGTGACACCGCCTGGGCCGCCCAATCAGGGTTGGCGGCACCGGACAGGTCGATCATGGGTCACAAGGTCGGCAGGTAGCGGTCCAACTCAAATGGGGTCACCTGTGAGCGGTACTCCTCCCACTCCTGCCATTTGTTCAACAAAAAATAGTCAAAAACATGCTCGCCGAGCGCCTCGGCGACCAGTTCGGACTCCTCCATGGCCAGCAATGCCTGATCCAAGGAGGTCGGAAGACTGCTGATGCCCGCGGCCCGCCGTTGGGCGTCGGTCATCTCATAGATGTTGTCCTTCGCCTCGGGGGGTAGTTCGTATTCCTCTTCGATGCCCTTCAGACCCGCGGCCAGCAACACCGAGAAGGCCAGATAGGGGTTGCAGGACGGATCCGGGGCACGATATTCGACCCTTGTCGACGCGCCCTTGTCAGGTTTGTACTGCGGGATACGGACCAGCGACGAGCGGTTGTGGCGGCCCCACGACACATAGACCGGGGCCTCATATCCCGGCACCAACCGTTTGTAGGAGTTGACCCATTGACAGGTGACGGCGGTCATCTCCCGGGCATGGTGCAACAACCCGGCGATGAATTGCTTGGCGGTGGCTGACAGACGGTAGGCGTCATCGGGATCGTGAAAGATGTTTGAGTCGCCGTCGAACAACGACACATGGGTGTGCATCGCAGAGCCCCACTCATCGGTCAGGGGCTTGGGCATGAACGTGGCATGGACGCCGTTGCGCATGGCGGTCTGCTTGATCACATGACGGTAGGTCATCAGGTTGTCGGCCATCGTCAACGCGTCGGCGTACCGCAGGTCGATCTCGTGCTGCGACGGGGCCACTTCGTGGTGGGAGTACTCCACGCTGATCCCCATGGACTCAAGGGTCGTAATGGCCTGACGCCGGAAATCCGACTGGACCTCGTTGGGCGTCAGATCGAAATAGCCGCCCCGATCCAACGGCGTGGGGTCATCGGCCGCCTTGAACAAAAAGAACTCCATCTCGGGATGGACATAGAAGCTGAACCCCATCTCGGCGGCCTTCTTGAGATTGCGCTTCAGCACTGCCCGGGGATCGGCGGCAAACGGCTCCCCCGCGGGCGTGTGGATGTCGCAAAACATCCGGGCGACCCCCGGCGCCCCCTCTTTCCAGGGCAATACCTGGAACGTCGAGGCGTCAGGGCGGGCCAGCATGTCACTCTCCTGGACCCGGGCAAAACCGTCCACGGCGCTGCCGTCGAAGCCGATGCCCTCCGCAAAGGCGCCTTCGACCTCTGATTCGGTCACCGCGACGGACTTCAGGGTGCCGAGCACGTCGGTGAACCACAACCGAACAAACCCGATGTCGCGTTCCTCGATCGTGCGAAGCACGTATTGCTGCTGACGGTCCATGAAGCGGATCCTAATGGGTCCGGACACAAACGGGCCACGGCAAGATGCCGTGGCCCGTTCGTGAGTTGTCGAGGCTTCGGGTCAGACCCTGGTCTCGGGGGCGGGTGATGTGACGGCGACCTCACCCGTGGGGGCGGTCACCGGGCCTCCGGGGTAGGCCGACGCACCCAGTGCCGCTTCGGGGTAGCCATACATCCCGTGTTCATGGATGTCCAGGCCCTCGATCTCCTCGGTCTCGCTGACACGCAGCAGGTTCATGGCCTTCAGGCCGAAGGCCAGAATCGCGGCGCAGACAGCCACGAACGCCGCAACCGCGACCACGCCGATGAACTGATCCAGCAACAGGCCTGCACCGCCGCCGTGCCACAGACCGGTCAGACCCTCCTCCCCGGTGTTTGCCCAGATGCCGACGGCCAAGGTGCCCCAGGCACCGCAGACGCCGTGGACGCTGAAAGCGCCGACCGCGTCGTCGATCTTCATCCGGTCGACGGCGGGAACCGAGATGGCAACCAGCACGCCGGCGATCACACCGATGGTGATGGCGGCCAACATGCCGACTTGGTCGGCACCGGCGGTGATACCCACCAGACCGGCCAGGACGCCGTTGATGGTCATTGAGATGTCGGGCTTGCCGTACCGCAGCCAGGTGTAGACCAACGCGGTGGCACCACCCGCGCAACCGGCCAGGGTCGTGGTCAGCAGGACCGGGGCGACAAGCGCCCCATCCGCGGCCAGGACCGAACCGCCGTTGAACCCGAACCAACCCCAGAACAGGGCGAACATACCCAACGTTGCCAGCGGCATCGCATGGCCGGGAATGGCTCGAGGCTTGCCGTCACGCCCGAACTTGCCGATCCGTGGGCCCAGGATTGCGGCAATCACCAGGGCGGCCACGCCGCCGGTCATGTGCACGATGGTCGAGCCGGCAAAGTCGTAGAACCCCAGGCTGTCGAGCCAGCCGCCGCCCCACTTCCAGTGGCCGACGATGGGATAGATCAACGTCGTCATGAACAGGGTGATGACGATGTAACCGCCGAACTTCATACGGCCGGCGACGGCGCCGGAGACGATCGTGGCCGCAGTTGCAGCAAAGACCGCCTGGAACAAGAAGTCTGCGGCAAAGAACGGATCGCCTGAGATGCCAAGCTCGTTGTAGGCGCCGGCGCTGAGTGCGAACGTGTCGGTCCCGATCAGACCGCCCAGGTCCGCGCCATACATGATCCCGAACCCGATCAGGAAATATGCCAGGATGCCAAAGCAGGCGTCGGCCATGTTCTTCATCATGATGTTGGCGGCGTTCTTGGAGCGGGTCATGCCCGCTTCGAGCATGGCGAACCCGGCCTGCATCCAAAACACCAGGCCGGCTGCGACCATGTAGAACAGCACGTCCAGGTTGTTTTGGACCTGTTGTGGACTGTCGACCTCGAGGAATGCGGCGTCTTGTGCTGCGGCGGGGCCGGCAAACAGCATTAGGCCGGCCAGCGCGGCCAAGCTGGTGAGTAGAAGTTTTTTACGCAAAGGAATACCTCCCATAACAGAGCCCGACTCGGCTCAGGACTCGTAACGTGGTCCAGACAGTAGGAACGCGTGATTCCCATGGGATTGCTCTTATGTTTCTTGCAGGTAAAAGGACCAGACCGATATGCACATCGCCCTGATACAACCCAATGTCACGGTTGGCGACCTGGAGGGAAACCGCCGGCTGCTGGCAGCGGCCTACGAACAGGCCGTGGCTGAGGGAGCGCATTTGGTCGTCGCCACCGAGTTGGCCTTGTGCGGCTATCCCCCCGAGGACCTGTTGTTGAAATCCGCGTTCGTTGCAGAGATGCAGCGGCAACTTGGCCTGCTGGCCGGGATCGTCGGGGCTGTCCCTTTCGTGGTCGGCTATGTCGAGGACCTGGGTGACCATCCTCCCATCGGCTGGCGGCCGGTCGCCAGCGAGGCCAGCACCAATCCGCCCCTTGCCAACGCTGCCGCCGTTCTGCGAGACGGGGCGCTGTCGACCAACTACCGCAAGCAGCGTCTGCCCAACTACGGGGTGTTCGACGAAGCTCGGTACTTCATGGAGGGGTATGACCCCTGCACCTTCGAGGTCGACGGGGTCACCGTCGGGGTGACGATCTGTGAGGACCTGTGGGGCGAAGGCGGCCCGGTCGAAGAATCAGCGGCCGCGGGAGCCGACATCGTGTTGAACTTGAACGCCTCGCCGTACGTGCAGGGCAAACGGGCCGAGCGGGAGTACTGGGCAACGGTCCACACGGCCTCATCCGGTGCGTGGCTGGTGTATGTCAACCAGGTCGGCGGCCAGGACGAGGTCGTCTTCGATGGCGACAGTTTCGTCATGGCGCCGGATGGGACCGTCACGGCTCGAACGGCGCAGTTCCAGCCCGACATCCTGGTCGCCGACGTCGGTGGTTCGGTTGTTGCACAGGATTGGGAACCGCGGCTGAACCCGCTGGGCGAGGTCTATGCCGCACTGCTGTTGGGAACCGGGGACTACGTCAGGAAGAACGGGTTTTCGTCGGTGCTCATCGGCCTGTCGGGCGGTATCGATTCGACGCTGGTGGCAGCCATCGCGGCTGATGCGCTTGGGGCCGACGCCGTCACAGGGATCGCCATGCCGTCCCCGTGGTCCTCATCGGGGTCGCTGACCGATGCTGAAGCCCTGGCGGACAATCTGGGCATCGCCTACAAAGTCATCCCGATCACCCCCCCGATGAAGGCGTTTGATGAGGCGTTGGCGGACCATTTCACCGGCACCGAAGAAGGGGTGGCCGAAGAGAACATCCAGTCCCGTATCCGGGGCACCCTGCTGATGGCGATGTCAAACAAGTTCGGTCACATGGTCCTTGCCACCGGAAACAAGAGCGAGTACGCGGTCGGATACGCCACCTTGTACGGCGACATGGCCGGCGGGTACGCGGTGATCAAAGACGTGCCTAAGACGTTGGTGTTCCAGTTGTGTGAATGGCGCAACACCTGGGAGGGCGGCCCGGTCATCCCGCAGACGGTGATCGACAAACCGCCGTCCGCGGAGTTGCGCCCCGACCAGAAGGACACCGATTCACTGCCGCCCTACGACGTGTTGGACCCGATCCTTGAGGCCTACGTCGAATCCGATCAGTCCGTCGAGCAAATCACCGCCCTGGGCTACGACCGCAAGATCGTGCAACGAGTGGTGGGGCTTGTTGACCGGGCGGAGTACAAACGGCGTCAGGCCGCCCCCGGGGTCAAGATCACCCGGCGAGCGTTCGGCCGGGATCGGCGAGTGCCGATCACCAGCGCGTGGCGCTAGACCGACGTCCCCGGCGGT
>JBBSNE010000052.1:0-11382 GCA_038232815.1 Euzebyales bacterium
GCGAACCAACGTGGGATCGATGCCGAAGTACCAACCCAATCCGGCCGCGACGCCACCGACCCGGGATTGATCGGTCAACCGGACCAGTCTGCGGGACGGCGGGGGCGGTGGCGGACCGGGTGGGGGCGGTACGGGGACACCCGGTGGTGTGGTCGGCGGGGGCAACGGGTTCATGGGTACAAGGCTGCGGGCCTTGGGGCGTGTTGTCGATGGGGGATGACCCCGATCCTCCCTGACAGGGACGTTACCCATGGCGAATGGGGCGGGGTGTGGGACCATGGGGTCATCGACCTGACTGCTCATCCGCCACCAAAGGCGCCCCAGCGCGAGACGCCGCGTGCGCCCACCATGCCCACGCCGGTGTCGTTGGGTCTGCTCCGGCTGCCCAAGGAAGGCCTGACCGGCGGTGTCGCGGCGGGCCTGGGTGCCCGTTTGGGCGTGGATCCGTTGATTGTCCGCTTGTCGTTCGTCGTCCTGGCCACCGCGGCTGGCGCGGGCGCGTTGTTGTATGTGGGACTGCTGGTGTGGTTGCCGGAGGCCTCCGATGACGCCCCCGTGGCGCGGGAGGAACCGACGGCCAGACATGCGCTGGCCATGGGACTCATCGCGGCGGGTCTGCTGTTGTTGTTGCGCGCCGCCGGTGTGTGGCTGACCGACAGTCTGGTGTGGTCGGTTGGACTGGCCGCGTTGGGCTCGGGAGTGGTATGGACCCGGGCGGCCGAAGAAGAGCGGGTGCGTTGGCACGCAGTCCTGTCCAAGGCAGTCGGGGACCGCGCTCTGCCCGACATCCGGTCGTTTGGTCCCATCCGTCTGGTCATCGGCGCCTGTCTGATGTTGGCGGGGGCAGTGATCTTCTTCGCCAACTCAGCGCTGTTGTCAGGAGGGATCACCGCCATCGCCGACATCGTCGTGGCCAGCGTGGTCACTCTCGGGGGTGTCGGTCTGGTGTTGGGACCGTGGTTGCAGCGCCAGGGCAGCCAATTGGCACAAGAACGACGCGAACGCATCCGCTCTGAGGAGCGAGCCGACATGGCCGCGCACCTTCACGACTCTGTCCTGCAGACGCTCGCGTTGATACAGCGGGCGGATTCCCAAGAGGAGGTCAGTCGGTTGGCTCGCGGCCAAGAGCGGGAGCTTCGCAACTGGCTGTTTGGTCGCAGCCCTGAGGACGCACCGACGAAGCTGGGTCAGGCAGTGCAGGACCTGGCCGGACGGGTCGAGGATCGCTTCGGCGTGCCCGTCGACGTTGTGTTGGCTGGCGATATGTCGTTGGATGAGGACCTGGCGGCCCTGGCGGAAGCGGCCGGAGAGGCGATGGCCAACGCCGCCAGGCATTCGGGGGCGGACCGGGTTGACGTCTTTGTCGAGGTCGATCCCGATTCGGTCACCATCTTCGTGCGTGATGAAGGGATCGGGTTCAATGCGGCCGGCATCGCGGATGACCGCCGGGGCATCAGTCACAGTATTCACGAACGTATGGACCGGCATGGCGGGTCGGCGATGATCCATTCCGAGCCGGGCGAAGGCACCGAAGTCGAACTGACCATTCCATTGAGCCCTCCATCTGAGGAGACCTTGTGAGCGATGTAGAGCAACCGGCCACAGCCAGGGTGTTCATGGTTGACGACCACCGCATGCTGTTGACCGGCGTACAGGCTGAGATCGGCGGGCGAGTCGACGTGGTCGGCACGGCCCAGACCGTCGATGACGCGATCAGCGGGATCTCCCGGACAGAGCCCGATGTGGTCCTGCTGGACGTCCACATGCCCAACGGCGGGGGACTGGCCGTGATCACCGCGGTGAAGGCGGCGCTCCCAGATGTCCAGTTTCTGGCCCTGAGCGTGTCAGACGCCGCAGAAGACGTCATCGCCATCGTCCGGGCCGGGGCGCGTGGGTACTTGACAAAGACGGTGTCCGCCGATGAGTTGGTCGAGGGGATAGGCCGGGTGTACGGAGGTGACGCCGTGTTCAGTCCCCGTCTGGCCGGGTTCGTACTGGACGCCTTCAGCGGATCCCCTCCCTCCCCTGCTGCAGGAGAGCCGGACGAATCCGACTTGGACCAGCTGACCCCGCGTGAGCGGGAGGTGTTGCGTTACATCGCTCGTGGCTATGCGTACAAGCAGGTGGCCAGCCGGTTGCACATCTCCATCAAGACCGTGGAGAGTCACGTCTCAGCGGTGTTACGCAAGCTGCAGTTGTCCAGCCGCTATGAGCTGACCCGTTGGGCCACGGACCGCAAACTGGTCTGATGGCTGAGTTGTACTTCGAAGACTTCACCCCTGGCCGGCTGTTCGAGTTGGGCAGCGTGACGCTGACAGCCGACGAGATCGTTGCCTTCGCCACACAGTTCGACCCGCAGCCGTTCCACGTCGACCCTGAGGCGGCCAAGAACACCTCGTTCGGAGGGTTGATCGCCAGCGGCTGGCAGACCTGCTCGTTGTACATGCGGTTGTATGTCGATGAGGTCCTCAGCCGCAGCGCCAGTGAAGGCTCACCCGGGATGGAGGAGGTTCGCTGGCTGGCACCGGTCCGCCCCGGTGACACCCTGACCGGGACGTTGTTCATCGAAGACGCGAAGGCGTCGAAGCGAAACCCGAAACGTGGCACGGTCCATCTTCGGTCGAAGATGACCAACCAGGACGGCGTGGTCGTGATGAGCATGACGGGGCGGGGTCTGTTCGGCCGGCGTCCCGAAGGCTTGTCCTAAGCCGACTGGGAACGCTTCATGTGTTGCTGGCGTCCAAGTTGGGTGATGGGATCCCTACGTCGGCTGATGCCGCTGAATGTTGTGCTGGTCCTGACGGCAACGGCCTGGATTGTGTTGGGCACCGCGACCCCTGCCCGTGCGTGTTCATGTTCTGAGAACGAAATAGACCGTGAAAGCGTCTTGCGCAGGGGCGGGGCGACCGAGGGCGAAGTCATCGGTGTCTCAGAGCCATACGAGGTGTCCGATCAAGCCGCGGGAGGCCGCTGGTTACAAGACATCGACATCGCCGTGACCCGTGCATTCGTGACCGACCCGGGCCCGCGCACAACCATTGCCGCAGATCCGGTCAGGGTGGCACTGGCTGACGGGACGTCTCTGGAGTCGTCGTGCGGAATACACCTGCGGCCGGGGGCCCGTGTGGGGTATTTCGCCGACGTCGATGTCTTGTCACTGTGCTCCATCGTCTACGACGGTTTTGGCGACGTGCTGGAGCAGCCGCCCCCGGCGGTCAGTCGACAACCCATCCGTTACCTGGGCAGCCCTATCGATCCTGGGGGTTCCGTCGGCGGTCTGACCTCGGCAGGGGCGTACGTCTCTCAGGTCGCTTTGCCTTCTCCGGGCCCGTTGCTGCGTTGCCCGGATGATGCCTTCGCGGTTGTCCGGCACGGCGGCGGGGTGTTCACCGGGGTCGAGGACATCAGCTGGTCCCGGCTGGACCTGACCACCCTGGCCGTTGACGAGCTGGTTGACATCAGTGTCCTGAACCCTGACCCCACCCGTTTGCAGAACGTGTTCCACGGGGCGGTTTGCCTGCAACCCGACGCCAGCGACATCGTCGCCTTGTTCAGCTGGTGGGAACCGCCTGACGAGAAGCCGCAACGACTGGTCCGTATCACCGACGGAGTGGTCACCGAACTGGCTGTCGCCCCCATCTGGGACATCTGGGCCAACCAGGGCACCGTGTTTGCGCGGGTCGGCGAGGCGGGGGCTGACATCGTTACCGTTAGTGTGTCCACAGGCGCGTTCACCGCTTACGGGACATTGCCGGTGGCCGGGGACTTCGCGGTGGCCGCCGACGGGCAGTGGGCTGCGGTCACCGAACGGGCGTCTGAGGGGAAGGAACACACGTTGAGCCGGGTCCAACTGGTGCCTGAGATAGCCGTCACCGCCGAAACGACGATCGTGGGGCACGCGACGCCCCTTTCTGACGGTCGAACCATGATTTCGGCCCCCTCCACCGATCCTGAAAGTCCTTTGGAGATGCTGGACGAACGCCTGGCGTCAGAAGCTACCGCCACCTTCCAGGCCCCATTGCAACTGGACGCGGCCGACGGGGCCTGGTTCCTGAGTGAGGACACCGGTGTGGTCCGCTGGACCCGAGGAGAAGAACCGATCGTCACCGCAATCCAAGCGGAGACGATCTTGCCGGTCTACGCCACCCCGACCGAGCCGTTCCCTGCGACGGAACTGACGGTCGTCACCTATGACCCGTCCGAGCTTGAGCCTCCCGCATCTCCGACCGCTTCGGAGGGACCGGTCTCCACCCCACTGGAACCCACCGCACATCCGGAGGCGAGGACACCACCAGACACGCAACCGGGCGTTGTGTCTGCATCGCCTGATCGGGTGGCTGAGGCGGGTCAGCCCAGAGGCCAGTTTTGGACCCGTGACCGGGTCCTGGGGATCTTGCTGCTGGTGTTGTTGTCAGCGCCTGTGGTTATAGCGGTAAGAAAGCAGCGCAATAAGAAGCAGCGCGGTGGGGGCGGCCGGTGAGAGAACTGCATCGTCGGCCCGGCCCCATGGGCGGAACAATCGCCACGATGCGGCGGGCCGTTCTGGTCACGGTGGTGCTGATTGGACTACTGGTGGCGGCGTGCACCCCAGCGGATGCGCCCCAACCATGGCGTCGCCAACCCAACCCGGCAACGTGGTCCAGACTGACACCAGCCGGGCGGAGACGCCGAGGGACAGCTTTGCCGTGAATCCGTCCCGGGCGGATCAGTGGTCGGTGGCGCGGATCACGTCGGATGGCCGCACGATTTGGGTCATCGTGCCAGCGTCGTCATGTGATGAGGCTGGACAATCGTCACAATCTTTCATGGCACGGAACGCAGGCGAACAGAACCATCCGGTGTAAGGCGCATACGGTCGCGTCCCCTCCAATTCCTGGTGATACCTATAAGTGTGGGCTAGGGAGTCTCTGGCGCTGTCGTCACCTCTTCGGCGGAGGTGTTCCGGCCGGCGGGGGAGGGGGCGCCGCTTGCTGGCCCGGAAGGTCAGCTAGCGGGTCTGGCGACCCCGGACGGGCTGAACCGGTCCGGGCCAGTGTCCGCAACCCGTCAACACTTCCGGCATTCAAGGCATCGAGGGCCACCAGCATGTCGGCCGCGTCGCCCAAGGCGTCCAACAGCGACGGGGCCCGGCCGAAAGAATCCCCCAGGTGGGTCAACAACTCCAGGCCCAGGAACAGGCTGGTCACGCCGACCGCGATGTCGGTGGTGTCGATGCCCGCGATGCCCTCCTCACCCAGCAGTCGATCCAGGGTGTCTCGTACCAAGTCGATCCAGGGGTCAAAGACGGTCGTCAGCTCTGCTCTGATGTCGGGATGGGCGGAGGTGGCGGCCAACATCTGGACCAGCACCGTCACGTGGCCGGCGGTGATGTTCTCCGTGTGCATCTCTCGGCTGACCGTGACCAGTTCCTGCAACGTCTGGACCTCGGCCAGACGCTGGCCATATCGTTGCACTCGGGCACCGGTGTCAACTTTGGCGGCTGCCAGCAACGCACCTTCCACCGAACCGAAATGATAAAAGAGCAGAGATGTGTTGAACCCACCGACCTTGGCTATGGCTCGGGCGGAGGTACCGGCCGCGCCTTGGGTTCGTAACGTCTCAAGCGTGGCGTCGATGATTTGGCGTTTGGTGTCCTCACTCACGACACCAAGCATGACAGCCTGGCGGCGGGTTGCGGGGTAGGGCCGGTGTCATAGCCCGCGAACCAACAACCAGGTCGCCTGCAGTGCCGCCGACGCCAACAGCAGCAGTGGGCCGCCAAAGGCCATGCGACGATGCCACCGGGGCGGGGTCCACAACGCCCCCGCGGTACCAAGTGCTGCCATCAGCCCGCCGGAAAGGGCGGTGACAGTTGTGGGTATCAAAATCAGCGGCCAGAGCGCATCGACCGGGTCAAGACCGCCGGTCAGTGCCCGTAATGCAAACAGCAGCAAATAGAAAGCGGGCCCCAAGGCCATTCCGGCACCGATGATGCCCAGTGCTGCGTCGGTACGTTTTCGGCCGCGGGCCAAGACGCGAGTGGCCACGGGTATTCCGAACAGGTAGGTCGGGGGAATGACGAAGGCGGCGATGTACAGCCCCATCCCGGGCAACACGGCTAAAAAAGCGGCCACCGTGCCTGCCCCCGCCCGGCTTCGCCAGGTGGGGGAGGTCAGCGGGGGATGGTCAAGTGGGCCGCCGTCGGTGGACGGGCCCGTGCCGGCGCCCACCGCTGTGGGTATCAATGGCGGCTGCACGTGTCACCCTCGCAGTCCTCCAGCCCCAGGACCGCCCCAAGCTTGCCCCGGTTGCTGGACACGGCCCGGAAGAACGTCCGCGCCATCCGATGGGCGGTCGGGCCGGTCAGGGTCGTCGATAAGTGCCGGTAGGCCACCAGGCACCACAACGCTGCGATGAAGGCGTCCGACCCGATCCACACCTCGCCGTTGCCGGCGGCCACCAGCAGTTCCCCGCCAAAGCCCGGGACGGACCCGTAGACCGACCGGATCGTCGGGTCGCTGGCGGGGACAACAGCCAAGGCGATGGCGGGTTGTTGGTCTCGAAGCCAGTCGGCGCACCTAACGCAGAAGGGGCAGGTGTCGTCATAGACAATCGTCATGTGCTGGGGCGGGACAGGCCGCACGAGCATCCCCTGCCCCGGGACCGCCGTCATCGCGGTGGGTGGGGCATGGTTGGCACCGGCGGCTCATCGTTCCAACTCACCTTTCCGTCCGGTGGCACCGCAGGGCCAAAGGCGATCGACTGCACGGGAGGGATCTGTTCGGCCCGCCGTCCCCGGCGGATACGAGAGAAAACGAACAGGTTCGCAAAATGAATCAGGCCCAACGAGAACAACAGCATGCCAAGCTTCGTCGCCAGGATCTCCACCGCGTGGGCGGCATTCTCCGGTTGGTCGGACCTGATGATCAAGAACGCCCAACCCAGGTTCAACATATAGAACCCGACCACCAGCAGGTGGTTGACGGCGTTGGCTGTGGCCGGTTGGTCGGCGAAGACATCGAATAAGAAGATTGCCCCGTTGCGGAACAACGTGTTTGCCAGCCACACGGTCAGGCCGACGGCAACGACGACGTAGATGAGGTAGCTCAACAGCAACATCTCAGGTTCCTTACTCCCACTGAATCGGGCTATTTGACCGATCGATCAAACCATACCAGGAGTTGATCGATCGATCAATTGTCGGCTACTCCGGGCACGCCATTTCCGACACTCAGCCCACGTGTGCGGCTGCAAAGACGGCTACACGGGGGCAAGGGTCCGCCTGACCTGCACGAACGATGACACTCGGGTGTCACCGAACTGTCGAAACACCGTTTCAGTGGGCTGAATGTCCGAATCGGAGGTTCATTCAATCCTTGTCCAGAAACGCCGTGATGCGTTCCGCCATCTCCTCGTCACGGGTGAAAAGGAACAGGTGGCCGCCGCCCTTGACGATGTGCAACTGGGCCTGGGGGAGCAGTCGGGCCATCAACCGTGCATTGGCCGCGGGTATGATCGGGTCGTCATCCCCGGCCAGCACCAGGACAGGCATTTTCACCCGCCACAGGTAGGGGAGGCTGGTCCAACGGCGCAGCGCGTTCATCTGCCACAGATAGCCCATGGGCGTTGGCGGTCGGGTGGCACGGACCTGACCGTGACGGGCCAGCAACTCTGGGTGGTCCTTGATCGCCCCGCCGTACAGCGTCGGCGCCACGGCCTTCAGATAGGACTTGGAGTAGTACCGCCACGGCGTCATCAAAATACTGATGGCTTGCGGCGTGCCGGGTACCGAGATCACACCGGGCGTTGTCGCCACCAGAACCAACCGCCGCACCCGCTCGGGATGACGATGCGCCAGTTCCTGTGCCAGGGCGCCGCCCCAAGAGATGCCCAGGACATCCATCTGTTCATGACCCAGCTCCGCGATCATGTCGGCCATAACATTGGCATACCAGGGGATCCGCCAGGGCCAATGGGCTGCAGGGCTTCCGCCCACCCCTGGCGCGTCGAACGCGACGGTCTCACGGTCGGTCAGGTGCAGTCGGAAGTCGTCGAACAGGTCTCCGGTGGCGCCCAGTCCATTGATCAACAACAGAGGACGTCCGGCCCCTTCGTTCACCAACGACACCCGGAGTCGCTGACGCCCGACGTTGATGACACCGGTCCGCTTCAGCGGTTGCGTGCCATCGAGGCTGACAGGACCGCCCGCAGGCCTCAACGGCTGGATATCACCCGTGCTGCTCTGCAGATTGGGATGCTGCGATTGTTGGGGCTGCGAATTCGGGGGTGCTGGACCCACGCTCAATCGATCATTCAGGCACGCACATAGGTGCCGGGGGCGGGCAGGATCACAGGGTGATCATCGTCGCCGACCTCCGCGGGTGCTGCAACCTTGGCCCCGGAGCGGGTGTCGATCCACTCCACCCACGCGTCCCACCACGTCCCCTTGACGGTTTCCGCACCCTCGTGCCAGACCCCTGGTTCCTCACCGACGGCGTCAGGGTTGATCAGGTACTCAGACTTCTTCCCACCGGGCGGATTGACCATGGCCACGATGTGCCCGGCGTTTGACAGCACGAACGTCGAGTCCCCGCCCAGCAGACGGGTGGTCTCATAGCACCCCTGCCAGGGGGTGATGTGGTCATTGATGGCGCCGACGACGAAATTGTCCATATCGACTTTTTCGAGGTTGATGGGTGTCCCCAGGACCTCTGTCTCTCCATCGGTGGTCATCGAGTTGTGCTGGGCCAGGTGCATGAAGTCCGCGTGCAGCCCGGCGGGAAGGTTCGTGGCGTCGACGTTCCAGGCCAAGACGTCGAACGCCGCAGGGTTTTGGCCCATCAGATAGTTGTTGATCCAGTAGTTCCAGACCAGGTCGTTCGGCCGCAGCCAGGCGAACAGCCGGGCAAGATCCTTACCTCGCAGCACCCCGTCGCGCTGGGACCGTTGGATCGACGCCGCCACCACGGGTGCCGACACGAACGTTCCGACCGTGGACAGGACCGACCAGTCCAGCACGGTCACCAGAAATGTGGCGCAATGCACCCGCTTGTCGCCCAGGCTCGCCAGATGGCCCAGCAGCGCGGCGGTTGTGATGCCGCCGGCGCACACCCCCATGATGTTGACGTCATCGGATCCGGTGATCTGCCGCGCCGCATCGACGGCTTCAAGGATGGCGGTGACGTAGGTGTCCATGTCCCAGTCGCGCATCTCCTTTTCGGGATTGCGCCACGAGATCATGAACACCTGCTGTTCGTGTTGCACCGCGTATTCGGCCAGGCTGCGACCGGGGGCAAGGTCAAGGATGTAGTACTTATTGATCTGGGGAGGAACCACCACCACGGGGCGCTTCCTCACCTTCTTGGTTTGCGGCTCGTACTGCAAGACCTCAAGGACCTCGTTGCGGAAGACCACCCCTCCCGGTGTGGCGGCCATCGTGTCGCCCAGGGCGAAGGGTCGGGTATCGACCATGGACGGCAGGCCGCCGTTGTTTCGGATGTCATGGGCAAGGTGACGCAGGCCATGGAAGACGCTTCGTCCCCTCGTCTTGACCGCTTTGCGTAGGGCCGCCGGATTGCCCAGCAGCGTGTTGGTCGGGGCCACGGTCTCGGTGACCAGCCCCAGCACGAACCTGGCGCGTTCCTTGGATTTGTCGTCAAGGTCCAAGTCCTCGAGCAGTTCATAGACCTCGCGGTTCCAGGCCAGGTACGCCTGGGCGGTACGCCGATAGAGCGGGTTCTTCGCAAACCATTCGTCGCCGAACCGCCGGTCCTTTCGTTCCGGTTCGACGTCGGAGTTGCCGAACAGAACCTTCAGTTCCTCGGCGCACAACTTGCCGGTGTGTCGGGCGATCTCCCGTGGTTGACGTATCGCGACGTTGGTCAAGCGTCCAGCCGCGGCGGCGGCCTGGGGGCCGCTGAGACCCAGGGGGAGGGTCTCAAAGACCGCCTCGACAGTGGACTCAACCAGACTTTCGGGGCCTGATCGGTGGTCGGTCTCGGGCTCGGCGCTCATGGTCCTGATTCCCATCGGTCGCTCGCATTGGGGCTGGACCTCGGTTGTATACCAACCCCGCCCATTTGGACACCCCCAGTTCCCGATGAAGGGGGTCTATGCGGGCCCGGTGGCAACCGGTCGGTCCTCGTCACGGCACCACTGACTCCACGATCCGACATACAGACGTGGGAGCCCCAGACCGGCATGCTCGATGGCCAGCAGATCGTGGCAGGCGCTGACCCCGGAACCGCAATAGACAATGGACTGCTCATCGGCACCCAGGGGCTGGTAGCGCGAATGCAACTTCGGAGGCGCCCTGAACAGTCCTTGTCCATCCAGATTGTCTACGTACGGGGCGTTGACCGCGCCGGGGATATGACCGGCTACCGGGTCCAGCGGTTCGGTCTCGCCACGGAACCGGGGGGCCGCGCGCGCATCAAGGACCACGCCGCCATTGTGCACATGGTTCCAGACCGCATCGGCATCGACCAGTCTGTCAACAGGCCATGGTCGTGGCTGGTGATCCACGGGTTCCACTGGCGGGGGTGGACCGGTCTCAAGCGCGCCGTCCCATCCGCCAAGACCCCCGTCCAGCAACGCTGCCGCCTGTCCCAGGATGCGCAGCAGGTAGACCAGCCGACCCGCGCTGGCGCCCTGCTCGCGGTCATATGCCACCACGGTGTCGTTCCAGCCGATGCCTGCCTGCGACAGACCTTGCGCAAACGCCTGTGGGGAGGGAAGCGGGTGCCGACCGTCGCCCTGCCGCATCGATGCGGCGGTCAGTCGGTCACGATCGACCAGGCGCGCACCGGGAAGGTGACCTGCCTCGTAGGCTTGTGCGGCCTGATCGACACCAGCGGATTCCACCTGCACGATGATGGCCCCCACCGGAAGAGCGGCCTGGGTTGCGGCAGTCACGATCGGGCCCATCCACAGACTGTACCGGCGACGCCGGGCGGCAAGGCCAGGGAATGGGGCGGCGGGCCGACTGGTTGACTGGACGGTACGTGGGGGGATCACACGCACGACACATGACGATGGACACTTTGGAATGACACGACACTTTGACCTCGCGATCCTGGGCACAGGATCAGGTAACAGCATCCCGACTGAACAGATGGAGGACTGGTCGGTCGCAATGGTCGAGCCGGACACCTTCGGCGGGACCTGTCTGAATCGCGGTTGTATCCCCTCCAAGATGTTCGTTCACTCCGCCGACGTGGCGCGGACCATCAAGACGGCAGGAACCTTCGACGTCGCAGGCGCGTTTGAGGGAGTTGACTTTGCCGCCATGCGGAACCGGGTGTTCGGTCGGATCGATCCCATCGCCGCGGGGGGTGAGACCTACCGACGCCAACAACCCCACATCACCGTCTTCGATCAGCCGGCTCGGTTCACGGGGGCCAA
>JBBSNE010000053.1:0-11335 GCA_038232815.1 Euzebyales bacterium
CGGTCGTGGGGATCAAGCTGGCCCCAGATCATGTTGTTGGCGTGCTGACTGACATGACTGCTGATGTCACCGCCTGTATCCGCCAGCCAGTGGACGACTCCGCACCTGACACGGTCTTGGATACCGCGGCAGAGGTGGTGGAACAGCTGTTTGCTACGTCCCCTGCGGTTCGTCCGGAGGCGTTGGGTATCGGGGTGGGGGTGAGCGGCCATGTTGATTCGTGGCATGGCGTGTGCCGCCGCTCGGCATTGTTGGATTGGCGTGATGTGGATGTCAGCGGCCCGTTGTCCCGGGCCACCGGACTGCCGGTGGTGGTCAACAACGATGTGAACACGTTGGTGGTGGCCGAGGAGTGGTTCGGTGCGGGTCGGGGGACCCGCTCGTTTGCGGTGGTGACTGTCGGGGCGGGGGTGGGGTGTGGCTTGTTGATCGATGGGGAGTTGTTCGCCGGTTCGACGGGGCTTGCGGGGGAACTGGGCCATATCCCGTTGGATCGGTCCGGCCCGTTGTGTTCGTGCGGCAATCGTGGCTGCCTGGAGGCTGTTGCCGGTGATGCAGCGGTGTTGCGGGCCATACGCGAAGCAGGTGGACCTGCCTTTGACACGGTCGCTGCGGCGGCGGACGCGGCCAGAAGTGCATCGGGCACGGGCGGGGCGGCGGCGCGGGCGGCGTTTGAGTCAGCCGGCGAGGCGGTTGGCCGGGGCATTGCGGTGCTGTTGAACGTGTTGAACCTCGAAAAGGTCGTGTTGTCGGGCGAGGGGGTGATCGCCTCGGATCTGTTCGGCGAGGCGTTGCAGGTGGCGGTCGATCAGCATGCGTTCTCTACCTCCGCTGATGATTGTGAGTTGTTGATCCAGGCGTTGGATGAGCAGGAGTGGGCCAGAGGTGCGGCCTGTTTGGTGATCAAGGAGGCGGTCGGGGCATCCCCGACCGTGCGGTAAGCCATTTCGGATGGTCACACAGGCGATCTGACAGAAACGAGAGGAGCCGATATGAACACGACACGTTGGGGACTGCTGGTGACGCTGCTGTTTGTCGCCGCTGCCTGCGCTGGCGGTGGAGACAGCACGACGGCGGCGTCAGAGCCTGATACGCCTACGGTGCAGGCCAGCGAACCCGCTGCCCCTGAAGAACAAGAGGCTGCAGAACCGTCTGCCGAGCCAGAGGAAGCAGGCGGGGATCCGGTGACGGTGACGTATTGGCATGCCTACAACGAGGAGGGCCCGGAGGCCCAAGCCCTCAACGAGGTCGTCATTCCCCGGTTTGAAGAGGAGAATCCGAACGTGACCGTTGAGGCGGTGGCGTTTCCCTATGACGATCTGCGACAAAAGCTGATCACCTCCACCGCGGGGGGAACCCTGCCGTGCCTGGTGAGAAGTGACATCATCTGGGTGCCGGAGCTGGCCGAACTGGGTGTGCTGGTGGCGTTGGATCAGCAGATGACAGACTTCGACGAGCTGGCTAGCCGCACCTATGAGGGGACGTTGGCCACCAACTTGTGGGATGGCAGTTACTACGGGCTGCCATTGGACACCAACACGCGGGTGTTGATGTACAACCAGGAGGCCCTGGATGCCGCCGGGCTGTCTGAGCCACCGGCCACATTCGTGGACCTGCAGGCGCTGGCCGACGGCCTGGCGGAGGATGAGGCGTTTGCGTTTGCCGATAACGGCACCAGCGGCTGGAACATGCTGCCGTGGATCTGGTCCGCCGGCGGCGCGTTGACTGACGAGGACATCACCCAGGCCACCGGCTATCTGAATTCGCCCGAGAGTGCGGCCGCGGTGGAGATGCTGGTGGACTTGCATGGCGCCGGTGAGATCCCCGACCTGATCCTTGGGGCCGATGGGGGCATCGCCACCTCAGAGGGCCTGCCCAAGGCGACGTATGCCACCATCTTGGATGGCCCGTGGATGTTTCCCATCTTCGAAGGCCAATATCCCGACTTTGAGTTGCAGACCGCGTTGATGCCCGAGGGGCCGGGCGGCAGTGTCTCGGTTGTCGGCGGTGAGGACATTGTGTTGACTCAAAGCTGCGAGCAGCCTGAGGCCGCCATGGACGTGATCCGGTTCATGCTGAGTGACTTCGCCCAAACCGAGATGGCCAGGGTCGGGCAGATGCCGGTGCTGTCTGATCTGGGTGATCAGCTGACTGACATTCAGCCCTACTACGCCATCTTCGCCGAGCAGCTGCAAACGGCGCGTCCGCGCACCCCGCATCCGCAATACCCCAAGATCGAGGAGGTCATGAGCACTGAGATCCAGCGGGCCTTCCGTGGGGAGGTCTCAGTCCAAGAGGCGCTGGACAGCGCTGCTGAGCAGATCGATCAGATCCTCACCTCCAGCTGAGATGACCGCACCCGCAACCGGGACGCGGCCAGCCGGCACTTCGCCGCACGGCCGCGTCGCCGGTCCAGTCACACCTGCACGGTCACGCCTGACCGCACGCGCGACCCCGTATGTGTTCTTGCTACCGGGGATGGCGTTGTTTATCGGGTTGATGCTGTACCCGATGGTGCAGGCGTTTCGGATGAGTCTGTATGAGTGGAACATCCTGCCCGGCGCGGTCAGTCAGTTCGTCGGGCTGGCAAACTATGGCCGGGCATTTGACGACCCGGTGTTTTGGACCGCATTGGTCAACTCCACGGTCTACATGCTGGTGACCGTGCCGACGCAGATGGCGCTGGGGATGGGCATCGCGGTGCTGCTCAACCAGGCCATTCGTGGACGGGTGGCCTTCCGGGTGCTGTTTTACCTGCCGGTGGTCACGAGCTGGGTGGTGGTGTCGCTGTTGTTCAAATATCTGTTCAACTCCCAGGCGGGTTTGGTCAACTATGTGCTGGTTGATCTGCTTGGCGTGCTTGGCTCACCGGTTGCCTGGTTGCAAAACCGCTGGACCGCCCTGGCAACCATCAGCCTGCTTGGCATCTGGAAAGGCATGGGCTGGTCGATGCTGATCTTTCTTGCCGGGCTGCAGGGCATCCCCGCCGATCTGTTGGAAGCCGCCGAAGTCGACGGGGCCTCAACGGCCCGCCGCTTCTTTGCCATCACCTTGCCGCTGCTGCGCCCTGTCGTGGTGTTTGTCACCATCATGTTGGTGATCGGCGGCTTCAACGTGTTCATCTCGGTGTTCTTGATCACCGGCGGTGGGCCGGCCAACCAGACCGAGGTGCTGTTGACCCAGATGTATGAGCAGGCGTTCAGTTTCTTGGACTTCGGCTATGGCGCCGCCATCGCCTACCTGTTGACCGCGTTGATCTTCGGGCTCAGTTTCATCCAGATGCGCTGGTTTGACTACGGCGAGGAGACCGCCGCATGACCCGGGCACGACCGGCAACCAAGGTCTTGGTCTATGCCGTGCTGCTGGTCGGCGCGGCGATCACGATCACCCCGTTTGTCAGCATGGTGTCAACCTCGTTCAAGCCCCAGGCGTTTGTGTTGGAGTTGCCACCACAGCTGATCCCTGAGGAGCCGACGGTCGGCAACTACACGCGGGCGTGGACCTCCAACGGGTTTGCCCGTTACTTCCTGAACAGCGCCATCATCGCCGCCGCCCATGTCATCGGCGTGCTGGGGCTGGGGTCGATGATGGCCTACGCCTTCGCCCGGTTCGAATTCGTCGGCAAGAAGGTCATGTTCTACGCCCTCATCATCACGTTGATGATCCCCGGGATGATGCTGATCATCCCCCAATTCCTGCTGGCCCGTGACCTCAGCCTGATTGACACCCGGCTCGGGCTGGTGCTGTTTTACATCGCCGCACAGTTGGCGTTCGTCACCTTCCTGTTGCGTGGATTCTTTGAAAGCGTCCCACGGGAACTGGAGGAGGCGATGCGCGTCGACGGGGCCGGGGCCTGGCGGATCTATTGGAACCTGATGCTGCCACTCAGCCGGCCCGCCCTGGCCACCGCCGGGATCTTTGCGTTCCTGTTCGCCTGGGACGAGTTCATCTGGGCATTGACGATCATCAACGACCCGGACCTTCGCACCCTGCCGATCGGCATCGCCTTGTTCCAAGGACAACACGCCACCGCATGGGGGCTGGTGTTTGCCGCATCCATCATCGCCATCACCCCCGTGTTGATCGTGTTCGTCGTCTTCCAACGCCACTTTGTCTCCGGACTCCAAGCCGGCGCCGTCAAAGGCTGACATTTTGACCCGCACCCCACAAACCACCACCGACCCGCTGGCAGCCGCCAGCATCAACGTGATTTTGGACGGACAACACCCCACCGGCGCCTATGTCGCCTGCCCGGATTATCCCACCTATCGCTACGCCTGGCTACGCGACGGCGCATTCACCGCCTACGCCATGGACCGCCACCACCACAGCGACAGTGCCGCGGCGTTCCACCACTGGGTCACCACCACCATGCTGGGTCACCGCAACCGCATCGCCGAGGCGATCAGCGCCGCAGACCGGCGGAGCCCTCAGGCTCGCATGATGCCGACCCGCTTCAACCTGGACGGGCGGGAAGAACCCGACGCCGATGAGGTCTGGCCCAACTTCCAACTCGACGGCTACGGCACCTGGCTGTGGACACTGGCCGACCACCACGCCCGCACCGGCCAACCACTCAGGGGCGACCGGCAGACCGCCGTCGAACTGGTCGCTGACTACCTGACCGCCACCGCCGACCTGCCCTGCTATGACTGCTGGGAAGAACACCCCGACCGCCACCACACTGCCACCTTGGCGGCCGTCGCCGCCGGCCTTGACGCCGCGGCGCGGCTGCTGGACCGAGCAGACTTCAAAGACACCGCCGCTGGCCTGACCAGCCGGATCCACACCGATCATGCGGTCGACGGCACCTACATCAAACACAACGCCGATCAGGGTGTCGACGCAAGCCTGCTGTGGCTGGCCTTGCCCTTTGATCTGGTCGCTGTTGACCACCCGGTCATGGCTGCAACCGCCGCTCGCATCCAACGCGACCTGACGGTCGACGGTGGCGGGGTACGTCGGTATTTGGGCGACACCTTTTATGGCGGCGGCGAATGGATATTGCTGACCGCCTGGCTCGGCTGGTACCACGCCGCCCGCGGCAACCACGCCGAGGCGATCGCCCACCGAACATGGATCGAAGGGCACGCCACCGATCAGGGGCATCTGCCCGAGCAGGTCACCGGTAACCCGCAACAGCCCGACATGGTCCAACCCTGGATCGATCAGTGGGGGCCGGTCGCCACACCCCTGCTGTGGTCCCACGCCATGTACCTGGTTCTCATCGACGCGATCGCGGTGACACCGTGACCCTTGACATCTGGCCCACCCACGCCACCTTTACCCAGGGCCAACCCGTTGGGCTGGTGGTGACCGCCACTGCCGAACAGTCGGCGGCGCTGACCGTGACACGTCTTGACATTATCGTCTGCCAACGCGACGTGGACTTGGCTGCCGGACAAACCATCATCGACATCGACGCCCAACCCCTCGGGGGCTACGCCATCAGTCTCCACGGCACGCACTCCACCGCGTTCACCGCCTTTGATGTGCTCAAAAGCCCCATGCAACGCCCCCGATACGGCTTCTTGTCAGAGTTTGGCCCAGACCGCCACGACCTCCCCATCGATGGCTTTCGCCAGCTGCACTTGAATGTGGTGCAGTTCTACGACTGGATGTATCGCCACGCCGACCTGGTCGCTGACACCGACGTGTTCACCGACACCCTGGGCCGACCCCTGTCTCACTTAGTGGCCCGCCAACTGGCTGAAGCTATAACCAGCATCGGCGGGCAGCCCTTGGGATACGCCGCCGTCTACGGGGCGGCCAAAGACTACGCCGACACCCACCCCGACCAAATCCTGTACCGCCGACCCGGCCAGCCATGGATGCTCGAAGACTTCCTATGGATCATGAACCCCACCCCGGGAACCCCATGGCATACCCACATCATCAACCAGTTCCGGCACGCCGTGGATGCGATGGGCTTCGCCGGATTGCACCTTGACCAGTACGGCGCCCCCAAGACCGCGCTCGACCGGGACGGCAATCCGGTCGACCTCGCTGAGGTGTTTCCGCAACTGATCCACGCCGTCCGTGATGCGCTGCCCGACACGACGCTGATTTTCAACAACGTCAACAACTACCCAACCTGGTCAACCGCCCCAACCCCCCAAGACGCCGTCTACATCGAGGTGTGGCCGCCCCACGACACCTACCGAGACCTTGCCGAGCTGATTCGGGGCGCCAACCGCCACGCACCTGGCAAACCCGTCATCCTGGCCGCCTACCTCACTCCCTTTGCCACCGACGATCCCCAACGCGCCGAATGGGCCGCCCGGCTCGCCCTCGCAACAGTGTTCTCCCACGGCAGCCACTACCTGCTGTGCGGCGAAGGCAATGCCGTCCTCACCGACCCCTACTACCCCAACTTCGCCCGAGTCCCTGCCGACACCTACACCACCCTGCGCCGCTACTTTGACCACGCCGTCGCGCTGGGCGACCTGCTGTATGACCCCCAGGCCATCGACATCACCCACACCCACTTCGGTGGCATCAACGACGACATCATCACCACCGCCGACCAGCCGGTGTCCGGCACCCCCCAACCCGGCGGCATATGGCTCCGCGCCCTCACCCACGCCACCACCACCGTTATCCATCTAATCGACCTCACCCAACAACACGACATCACATGGAACACCGGCAAAATCCCCAGCCCTCCAACCCCACCTTTCCAGATTCGCATCCGAACCACCGACCCGCACACCCAGGCCTGGTGGGCCACCCCCGACGACGGCCCACAACTCCACCCGCTACCGGCCACCCACGACGGTGAATACCTAACCGTCACCACCAAACCCTACAAAGCCTGGGCCACCATCACTTTCAAAAGGCAAGCAACCCGAGGCCGATTCGCAGGGTAGAGCGGTCATGTCCAACGCCTTTCGGTTCACCCGAAACGACGATGCACCCCGGGTTACGGGACGCTGACCTGCGATTGTTCGAGTGGTGACCTCCGGGAAGGTGTGGTGGTCAGGGACAAGGTCGAACCGCCGCCCTTCCGATTTTCAGTCCGCCGAGGGGGGCATCTGACGTCCCGTGGCGCCCTGTGATTGCCTCTCACCTGCGTGTTTGCCTTTTCCCTTCCATCGGGCCATGTAGCGTGATGTGGGCTACGTGGGCAGTGACGAGGGCAGTGGTGGCTATCCGAGGTCTTGGTGCTCTCCAGGCCGAGACATCGCAGGCGTGACTCACTAGGAAGCTTGATTCAGGAAAGTTGTGGTTTTTGAGTCAAGTTTTCCCGTTCTGCGACGTTGGCTGGTTGTGTCAAGCTTGCTAGGTCATGCGGCCGCGGCCATGCCTGCGTGGTCGGCGAGGTCGTTGATGGCCGCATCGACGCGGTCAAAGGCCCGCCGGATGGGTGGTGGGGTGGGCGGGCCGGTGTCAAGCAGGTCGGCTAGGCCGGTGCGGATGAACCGGTTGTGCGCACGGGTGAAAAACAGCGCGGCGGTCATCCCAAAGGGGGTGAGTTGGTAGCGGTGGCTGCCGGGGATGCGAAAGATGAAGCCGTGCAGGCGAAGTCGCCTGAGGTCATAGGTCATGCGGCCTTGGGTCATGTGTGCCGGGTCGATGCCCAGCAGGTGCGCAAGGATGGGACGCAGGTCGCGGTTAGCAAACCCGTGGGGCAGCAGACGAAAGATGACCAGGGCCGACAGCAACGCTTGGACTCTGGCGTCATCAAACCGCAGCGCAGCGCCACGCTGGCCGTCGGTGATGATGGGGCTGGTGATGGAACGAAACGCGTCTTCGCCGATGGTGGCGTCACAGCTGGTTTGTTGGACGTCAAGCAGACGTCGATTGGCGCGAAAGCCGACCTGGCGCAATGCGGGCAGGTTCTCCAGTCGTTTGCCGATGGCGAAGTCGCGGGTGTTGTTGATGGTGGTCTCGGTGCGAAGTGCCTGGCCCTGTTTGTGGTATTGCTTGATCCGGGTGTGTTTGTAGTCGACGTGCAGCGAGGGGGTGACCCCTTGGGTGATCACCCGGGTCCGAAACCTGCCCGGGGTCGCAGACGGGCCTTTGCGCACGATGCGGCGGTCAAAGATCAACGACACCTGGTCAGGACGGCCCATGTCGAGGTTGTCGCCGATGACTTGTTCAAAAAAGACCCGGCCGGTGACCGGACGGTCCAACGTCTGGGTGAGGCTGAACTCGGTCTGCAACATCGACAATCCGTAGCGGTAGCCGGCCGCCCGGTCCGCCGCAGTGAAGGGGTGGGGCAACACCGCCAGCCACTTGCGCACCACCACGTCGATCTTGGCGTCGTCGAGTTCATCGCAGATCTGTTGGGCACGCACCGGGTCAGCGCAGCTAGCAAGCCCGTTGTCCAACGGTTGGAAGGCGATGTGTTCTTTGGCGAGTTGGCGCTTGAGATACTCGTTGCCGTTGACACACACCTTGCCGGTGTAGGGAAAGTAGCTGCCGAACTTGACAAACAGCGGGCCGAAGTCGGCATCGACGATGTAGAAGTAGAAGTGGTTGACCAGCGCGGTGGACCGCACAATCCACGGATACGACGCACCGGTGACAGGGTTGCGACGCTTTTCGGTGCGAAACACCGACGCCTTTTCTTGTGCCCGACCGACAAACAACACCCCCTCATCACCCTCAAAGGCGGCCAGATGGGCCTTGGCGACATCGTCTTTGCGTTGCCCCTTGACAAAGTCGATCAGCGGCACCCCCTCGCTGTCGACAAACCGACGGATCGACGCGACGAAATCGCGGGTCATCGGAGCCATCAACGCCGAAGACGCAATCGGCATGCCGCGATGGGCGCGAAAGAACGCCACCACCCCGCCAGCATGCTGCAAACGAGGCTGGTACAGGTTCAGATACATCCGATCGATGCTCTCAATCTCCAACTCCACATGGTCAGAAAGCACCTCTGCAACACTGCGCGCTATCGTCATGATCGGGCTCCGGTCGTTTGGACACCGCCCTCACGGGCACCAACCGCCACGCGGTCAACACGCGCAGCCGACAGGCTCGCACTAGGCTTCAAACGACCGGAGCCTACGACTACCACCAACCCCCACCAAGACCGAACCTGCCCCGACACGACTCGTCGGGCTGGGGCGAAGCCCCGTTAGTTGACACCATGAGCGGCGTGACTCCACAAGGCAAGCATCGTGTCCACCAGGTTGTCCGGTCGAGCGGACAGATTATGGTGGCCATGCTGCGGGAGCAGATGCTCGAAGAGCGTATGCTCGGTCACTGACGGGAACCACGAGGGCTTCGTCGACGACGTGCCCTTCTCTAGCCGGCGGTGAGGCCGCAGCAGGCGGCTCTTCGTAACCATGCGACACGCGAAGGCGACCACGGAGGGTTTCCGGGTTCGGATCGAACCGGGCCTTCTGCGACACTCTCTGGATGCTCGTTGTTCGGGGTACCAAGAAGCTGCGCGATCGATTGAGGGGCGCGCCGGCGGTCAACGGCGATGTCTCGACCACGGAGCTGGGCGACTGGTTCGCCACCGCGCTGTTTTGGCGGCCGCAGGTCGCGCTCTTAGTCAACACGCGTACGTTCGTCCCGGTCTTCATGGAGCTGGCGCCGGCCGCGACGCTGCTTGACCGCGCGCCTGCGGCGATCGAGGCCGTGCTCCGCCACCACGGCGTCGACGCTTGGTTCCTCACCGCCGAGCGCGAGGCGATGGCCGACATACGGATCGCACCGACGAATGATCGCAGCGTCCTGGGTGTGATGAACGAGTTCGCCGTCCTCGGCGAACACCACCAGTCAATCGAGCCGGTCGACCTCACCCAGCTCTCCGTGCGCTTGGCCGGCACCCCACTGGGCCCGCTGCGCAAGCGCACCGGCTTCCCGAACCGGGAACTCGCCGCGGCCGTCGGTAGCAACGACTCGCTGGCCGAGGTCATTCCGCTCCGTCCTGACCAGACGACCCCGGCCGCCTCCTCGCGGGCCGATGGCGCGGTGTAAGATCGCTGACGCGGGCTCAAAGCTCGACTACACCTACGACTTCGGCGACAACTGGCGACACAAGATCGTCGTCGAGAAGGTCCTCCCCTCAGACTCCACAACCGCCGTCCCGGCGTGCATCGACGGTCGTGGGGCCTGTCCGCCTGAGGACTGCGGTGGCACGTGGGGTTACCGCGACCTCCTCGAGATCCTCGCCGACCCGAGGCACCCCGAACACGACGAGCGGCGGGAATGGATCGGCCGACCCTTCGACCCTGAGGTCTTCAACCGGAGCGAGTTCGACGACAACCTCCGCAACCAGCAGCTCCCCAGCTTCGACGACTGACCGTAGGAACGACTGGTTGCACGCGCAACCGTAGAAGTTCGGTAGAATACGGTTCTCCGGACGCGAACCGGGGTGTTTCAGTCCCTCGGGTCAAGGGTGGGCCATGGAATCGCTTCGATGGCGGATCCGGGCACGCCGGAGAATGGCGAGAAGCAGCCTCGACTCCGTATCCAGCTTGGGAAGTTGTTCCCGTCGACTACTACATGCGCTGCTAGTTTGTCAAACAAGCAGGTCACGCCGTGTTTCGTGGAAGGTCGAGAGTCTGACTTGGACACTGTTGGACAGCTCTCGTTCGCATCTGTTCGCAGTTCCGGAAGCGAGAGACCGTGAGAATCGGCTGCGAATTCGGACTCTGGGGATGCCCAACGTCAGAGGCACTCCGTGCCATGTAGCTGGGCCCATACCTGCTCCGGGTTGAGTCGGGCTGCCTGTTGTCGGAGCACGGCGAACTAGGACCCCGGCCACACTGAGGGCTCAGAGGTCCTCGAGCGCCCGCTGCTCGGCGATGTTGTCCACGTCTCCCGCTTCGAGGCGCTCGACCAGCGTGTTGGCGAACAGGTAGTCGGCGAAGACGGCGTGTGCGGCCGCACCGTAGCCGCGGCCACGGTGCTCGGGCAGTAGAAGGATTCCGATGTTCAACGCCCGGGCCGTGCTGGAGGGCCCATGACGCACGGCAAACCAATCCACACTGCCCAGCAGCGTGCCGTCCGGCGTCTGGACGGCGAGCCCGCCGGCGTGATCACTGATCAGCCCATCAACGGCGAACCGCCGCTCCAAGCCGTTCACCGCCCGGTGGCCGAAGAACCCGAACGGGTCGTCCTCTTGGGGGCGAACACCAAGGGCCACCAGATCATCCGCCTGGATCGGTCGCAGCTGTCGGCCAACACCGCCGGGCCCACGCCACCCACCTGGGATGTTACTTCGACGGCGTCCCCGCACTACCGCGACGCAGATGACAGACCTCCCACCTAGCCGACCTCGCCGACACCGGCGCCGCCGTGTCAACCCCTCAACCGACGCCTCGCCGCCATCCTCAGAGCCCACCGGTTCCCCAACCAATACCTCCCTGAA
>JBBSNE010000054.1:0-11333 GCA_038232815.1 Euzebyales bacterium
GCCGTGCTCGGCGCCGAGGGTGCGACGGTGGAGCCCCTGTTGGTGCCCTTGAACACCAGCGAGTTCACACCGTTTGCCCAACAGGTGATCGATGCGGCCCCAGACCTGCTGTTCGTTGCCTGGGCGGGGGACACCGCTCCTGCCATGTGGCAAGCCTTGGAACAGCAGGGCGTGACCGAGCAGGTGACTGTGGCGACCGGTCTGGCGGATCGGGCTGTGTGGCCGGTCTACGCAGAGGGGGTCGAGTTCCTCAGCCACTACTTCGCCGAAGCCCCCGACAACGAGGTCAATGCGGCCATGGTGGAGTCCGTCAGCGAGCCCGACCTGTTCACCCCTGACGGGTTTGTCGCCGCACAGATGATCGTGCGTGCGCTTGAGGAGGCTGAGCCCGACGACGTCGAGGGAATGATCGCCGCGCTTGAGGGCTGGGAGTTCGATGCCCCCAAGGGAACCCAGACGATTCGTGCGAGCGACCACGCCATGCTGCAACCCATGTTCACCGCCGAACTGGCCGGTGAGGGTGAGGACAAGCAGGCGCAGCTGCTGAACACCTTGGACAACGACCAGACCGCACCACCCGAAACCAACTGACGTGCCCACCACGGGACGTGTCACGGCGGCGGAGGAGCCCGCCGTCGTGGCCATGCAGACAACCGGCCTGCGCTGGCGGGTCGGCGGGTTCACCATCATCGACGGCATCGATCTGGCGGTGCGGAGGGGAGAGTTCCTCTCAATCATCGGCCCGAACGGTGCGGGCAAGTCCAGCTTGTTGAACCTGATGACCGGCGTCCACAAACCCACCGGTGGCTCCATCACCTTCGGCGAGGTTGACGTCACCGGCATGCGGCCCGCAAATCGGGTCAAGCTGGGACTGGGGCGTACCTTTCAGACCTCCAGCCTGTTTCCCGGTCTGACGGTTCTTGAGAATGCTCGTCTGGCAGCACAGGCCGCCCACGGTGGCAGCATGAACCTGTTCAAGGGTCCCCGTCGCGGCGACAAGGCGACGCAGACAGCCCTGCAAAACCTCGCCGAAGTCGGCATGGACCACCGTGCCGGTGATCGGGTGGGGGACCTTGCCCACGGAGACAAACGCAAGCTTGAGATCGCGTTGGTGTTGTGTGGCGACCCAGACGTGCTGTTGTTGGACGAACCCACGGCCGGGGTGTCGGTGGAGGAAGTCCAACCGTTGGTCGATGTCGTCAGCGACGTCCATCGCCGGGGGCGAACCGTCGTGATGGTGGAGCACCGCATGGATCTGGTGGTCGGGGTCAGCGACCGAATCGCGGTGATCCACCACGGCCAGTTGCTGCGCTGCGACACTCCGGAGGCGGTCATGGACGACGCAAAGGTCCGCGACGCGTACCTGGGATCGGACTGGTGATGTCAACCCCGTTGTTGAGGGTGGCGGACCTGCATGTCAACCGGGGGGATGCCCATGTTTTGCATGGCATCAACTTCAGCGTTGCCGAACGTGGGGTGACCGCCCTGCTGGGCAGAAATGGTGCGGGGAAGACAACCACGTTGTTGGCACTCCTCGGACTGCTTCCGGGTCGGGGCTCGGTTCAACTGGCGGGTGAGGAGATGCTCGGCCTGCCCACCCACGACATCGTGACACGCGGCATCGGCTATGTCCCTGAGGACCGCGAGGTGTTCAGCCAGTTGACCGTGGAAGAAAATTTGCGGCTGGCGACCCGCTCTGAGACAACATCCGCCGAGGTCAACGATCGACGGGAGGTTGTCGATGGGCTGTTTCCCATCCTTGCTGAACGCCGTTCGCAAGCGGCCGGCACCCTCTCAGGCGGACAACAGCAGATGTTGGCCATCGCCCGGGCCCTGCTGAACGACAACCAACTGTTGCTGGTGGACGAGCCCAGCAAGGGACTTGCTCCGGCCGTCATCGCCGACATGGTGAACGCATTGGAGCAGGTGGCATCCCACACCACAATCTTGTTGGTGGAACAAAACCTTCGTGTCGCCGAACGTCTGGCCACCGATGCCGTCGTCTTGGACCAGGGAACGGTGGTGTTCGACGGCACCATGCAGCAGCTGTTCGGCGATCCCGAACTGACCCATGCCCATCTGGGTGTCAGTGGCGGCACCATGACAGCGAAGTCCACCACCACCCAAGGAGGGGCATCGTGAGCACGTTGGTACTGCTGGTGGCGACCGGACTGGGGCTGGCCGGCCTCTACTTCCTTCTTGCGGCCGGACTGTCGTTGATCTTCGGTTTGATGGACGTGTTGAATCTGGCCCATGGGGCGTTCTTCGCATTGGGTGGGTACATGGCATGGACGACCATGGAGTTGCTGGGCTTCATCCAGTCGGTGGCCCTACGATTTGTAGTGGCTCTGCTCGTGGCTGCCGCGGCTGGGTACCTGATCGGAGTCGTCATCGAGCGACTCTTGATCGCCAGGAACTACGGTGATCATCTGGTGCAGATTCTGATCACCCTTGGTCTGGGATTTGCCGGTGTGGCGTTGCTGGGTGGGTTGTACAGCTATGACCCGCGCGCCCTGGACCAGCCTGAATGGTTCACTCAGACGACGACGTTGTTGGGCGCCAGAATTCCCAACAGTCGAATTCTGATCTTTGCCATCGCAGCGGCCATCCTGGCTGGCTTGCTCATCTTCCTGAACCGCACCCGACACGGCCTTGTGATCAGAGCCGGTGTGGAAAACAGGGAGATGGTCAGTGCCCTTGGCATCGATGTGGGCAAAAGCTTCACGTTGGTCTTTGGTATCGGCGGGATGCTGGCGGCCATCGGGGGGGTCCTTGGGGCGGTGTACTTCAATGGCATCACCCCCAGCCTTGGCACGACCCAGTTGATCTTCGCCTTCATCGTGGTCGTCATCGGTGGGTTGGGGTCGGTGGTGGGTACGGCCATTGCGGCGGTCCTGGTGGCGCTCACCCAGCAACTGTTGAACTTCTATGCCGTCACCGGTGCAGGTGACATCGCGGTGGTGGTGCTGCTCGCGCTGGTGTTGCTGGCACGACCGCAAGGACTGCTGGGGAGGCAAGCCCGATGAATCCCACCCCGGTGGCGGCAGAGGAATCCTCAACCGATTCGGCAACGAATCCACCGACAGCGGAGAAGGAGGGGCCCGGTCAGACTGCAGTCGCTGACCGGTCCGCTGCCTCACGCCGTATGGGCCTTGGCGTCTTGGTGGTGTGCGCCGGAGTACTGGCGGCACTCCCGTTGATCGACGTTTCCATTCCCGTCGTCCTGCCGGGCCCGATCTCAAGCCCGGGCAGCATGCAGATACTGGGCATCGGCCTGGTCTTTGCCGGTTTGGCAGTCAGCTACGACCTGCTGTTCGGCTTCACCGGGCTGCTGTCCCTGGGACATGCGCTGTACTTCGCCCTGGGCGTCTACGGCACGAACCTGTTGATGGATGTGTTGGAACTGCCATACGCCGTAGCCGCCCTGATCGCCGTGGTTGGCGTGGCCACGATCGCGGCTGCCCTGGGGGCCTTGGCGCTGAGAGCCAGAGGGGTCGCCTTTGCCATGGTCACGTTGGCGTATGCCGAGGTGTTCTCCATCCTCGTCCTGGCTGACCCGCTACGGATATCAGGAGGGGAAGAGGGCCTGGCACTGGCAAGTGCACAGGTGCCTGACTTCTTGAACGGAGTCATGAACAGCCATCGCCGGTATTGGTTGGCCCTGGTGTTTTTGGTTGTGACCTACGCGATCGCACGCGCCGCCACTTCGTCCCTGGCTGGAAGGGTGTGGGAGGCAGTCCGGGAGAACGAGGACCGGGTGGAATTGTTGGGCCTCAAACCCTTTGGGTTCAAGCTCTTGGCCTTCACCCTTGGATGCACCCTGGCGGGCGCAGGAGGGAGCGTCTATCTGCTGCTGGTACGCGGCGCCAACCCTGGGGTGGCCGGTGCGAACTTCACCCTGGCGTTGTTGGTCATGGTCGTGTTGGGCGGTGCGGGTCGGCTGTGGGGGGCTGCCCTGGGTGGTTTGGTCTACGGGTTGTTGGATTTGCGTCTGGGTGCGCTTGGCAACTCTGGTGTTCTGGACGGACTCCCCGATTGGGTCGAGCGGGTCCTCAGTGAGCCGTTGTTCGTGCTGGGCACCTTGTTCGTCCTGCTGATGGTGTTCGCGCCGGGTGGCATTGCGGGACTGGCCGATCGGTTGATCCCCGATCGAACACGGGGGCGGGAGCGACCGTGAACGAGGTCACGACGGTGGATCGTTGGATCAGCGATCACGCACGGACCGATCCAGACCGTGTGGCTGTCCTTTTCACCGACATCCTGTGTGCTGACGAAGTCGGTGACACCGTCAAAGCTGGGACTCAGGTCAGCCTGACCTACGGCCGGCTGGCCCAACGATTTGAGGCGTTGGCAGCCGGCTTGCTGGCCGCAGGGTTGCAACACGGTGATCGGATCGCGGTGTTGGCGACGAACCGTCCCGAACACGTCGTGGTCCTGTTCGCCTGTGCCAGGGCCGGATTGATCCTGCTGCCCCTCAATCCGCGGCTGTCGGCGGCTGAGTTGGCCTACCAGTTGGACGATGCAGAACCAGCAGTGCTGCTGGTCGGCCCCGGTCAGCAGGCGGGCGGCCAGGCAGCGCTTGACCTGAGCAGCATCAGCCCCATCGTGGAGGCGCTGGATGACGACGGCCTGCAGAACCTGTCCTTGCCGGAGGGGGAGGTCCCCCCAGCGTTGAGTGCCGCCCACTCCTCCGTTGCTGACACCCTGTTGCTGATCTACACCTCAGGGACCACCGGTCGCCCCAAAGGCGCGTGTCTGACCCATGCCAACTGTTACTGGACGAACCTGTCGCTGGGCCAGGTGACCGGTCTGGACGCCGATGACGTGGTGCTGCAAGTCTTGCCGCAGTTTCACGTCGGCGGCTGGAACGTCCAGCCCTTGTTGGCCTGGTGGAGGGGGGCCACGGTGGTGCTGGAGCCTGACTTCGACCCAGGTCGGGCGTTGCGCCGTATCACAGACAACCGGGTCACGACGATGATGGGTGTGCCCGCCACATACCTGTTCATGGGCGAGCACGCCGACTTCGATTCCACCGATCTCACCAGCCTTCGGCTGGCCATCGTCGGGGGCGCACCGATCAGCGAGACGTTGTTGCGCACCTACCACCAACGCGGGGTCGCCCTGACACAGGGCTACGGACTGACCGAAGCCGCCCCCAATGTCTTGTGTCTGGCACCGCAGGACCTCGCCCACAAAGTCGGGTCGGCCGGACGGCCCTACCCCCATGTCGATGTGGCACTGGCGGATCTGGGCGGGGAAGGCTGGATCGAAGGGCCGGGTCAAGGCGAGCTGTGCGTCAAAGGCCCCAACGTCTTCGGCGGCTACTGGCGAGACGAGAGCAGCACAAACCAGACGATGTACCAGGAGTGGTTACGGACCGGGGATGTCGCGTCTCGCGACATCGACGGCTATTACACCATCATCGATCGGACGAAGGACATGTACATCTCGGGAGGGGAGAACGTCTATCCAGCGGAGGTCGAAGCGGTCCTGTGCGATCACCCGGATCTGGTCGAGGCGGCCGTCGTCGGGATCCCCGACACCCGCTGGGGTGAGGTGGGCAGAGCCGTCGTGGTCCCTCGCGACCGCGCCCCGGTCGAGGCCCAGGCCGTCATCGCGTACTGCCGGGAGCATCTGGCCGGGTACAAGGTGCCTCGAGAGGTCGTCGTCGTGGACCAGCTTCCTCGCTCCGGGGTCGGGAAAATTCAAAAGGGCAAGCTGCGCACGGTGCAACCGCAGGGCGTGGCATGACCGCCCAGCCGCAGTGGGCGACCGAAGGACCGCCAGAGCCGCGGAGTGCCGACGGCAAGCCGTTGTCCAAACGGGGGGCGGCCACCCGCCGGGCACTGCTCGACGCCGGCGAACAGGTTTTCGGTTCACAGGGATGGTATGACGCTTCAGTGGTCAAGATCACCGAGGCCGCGGGGGTCGCCCAGGGGACGTTCTACCGCTACTTTCCCTCCAAACAGGCGTTGTTCGATGAGGTCGTGGTCGACCTGAATCGTCGTGTCCGCCAGGCCATGAGTGCCGGTGCCGCGGACGGGACGACCCGCGCCCAACGCGAACGTGGAGGGTTTGAGGGGTTCTTCGCCTTCATCGCTGAACATCCCGCCCTGTACCGCATCATCCGGCAGGCAGAGTTTGCCTCTCCCAACGCGTTACACCTGCACTACGAACGCATCGCCCGGGGCTATGTGAAGGGCCTCCGCGAGGCGATGGACGACGACCAGATCGGGCGGGGCGATCCTGATGCCTTGGCCTGGGCCCTCATGGGTATCGGTGAGCTGGTCGGCATGCGCTGGATTTTGTGGGGCGAACAGGGGGCGGTTCCGTCCGATGTCTTGGATGAGGTCATGGCGTTCATCACACGCGGTCTTGGTGCCGGAAACGGCAGCGGCGTCGGCAACGACCCTCCCGCGGCGGCAGGAACATCGCGGTGACCCGGCCTGTCGGTGTGGCGGGACTGGCCGGATATCTGCCCCAACGGTGGGTGGACGCCCAGGAACTGGCAGCGATCAGTGGAATCAGCGAAGACGTGTTCAGGGAGCGGTACGGCCTTCGGGGCAAACATGTCGCGGCGGTGAACGAGCACGTGTCGGACATGGCGGTCCGGGTCGGCCGTCAGGTCATCAGCAACACCGGCACCGACACCGATGACGTGGATGCCGTCGTCTATTTCGGATCGACCTGGAAGGACTTCCCCGTCTGGCAGGTGGCCCCCGCCGTGGCACACCGCCTGGGCTGTGACCGGGCGTTTGGTCTTGAGTTGGACTATGTCTCATGTGGGTCGCCCGTCGCGTTGCGTGTGGTGCGCAACATGCTGCGGGCCGAACCGGAATTGCAGACTGTCCTGCTGGTGGCCGCCTCACGTGAATCGCATCTTTTGAACTACACCAATCACCGCAGTCGGTTCATGTACAACTTCGGGGACGGTGCGGTGGCTGCCCTGATCCGCGCCGATCAGACCCACAACCAGATTCTGGGTTGTGCCATGCGCACCGACGGGGCGTTGGCCAGCCATGTTCGGGTGCCGGCCGGCGGCAGTCGCGAACCGGCGTCGTTGATCAGCGTCCGATCGGATCGTCATCGTCTGGATGTGCAGGATCTGGACGGCATGCGGCAACGGTTGAACGAGGTCTCCCTTGGCCACTTCTGTGCCGTGGCGGAGGATGCGTTGAAGCAGTCAGGCGCAGTGCTGAGCGATATCGACCATCTCTGCGGCATCCACATGAAACGTTCGATGCATGCCGCCCTGTTGGATGCGTTGGACGTCGACGATGACAACGCCACCTATTTGGACGACACCGGCCACATGAGCGGGGTCGACCCGTTGTTCGCGCTCGACCGGGCCGCCCGTGAGGGGGCGGTGACCGATGGCGACCTGGTGCTGTTGTTGGCCGCCGGCACGGGCTACACCTGGGCCGCCACCGTCGTGCGGTGGGGCGGCCGGATCGATTCTGTTCGATCAGAAAAGACAAACCGCTGACCACGTAAGGAGCCGTCATGTCGACAGCCGTATCGCCCCGCCCCAGTGACCCTGTGGGGTGGGTGGGGGCCAGATGGTGGCGCCAGCCCCTGGTCGTCCTATTGGCAGTCGCGCTCGCGTGGGCCGGCATGATGGTGTTGCCTGACCGAGCGGCATTCGCCGGGACGTCGTCTGGTCGTTCTGCCCCCGACGGCCGCAGCTATGACCTGTTCGTCCCCACCTCCTATGCGGGGGATCCCGCGGCGTTGGTCGTGATGCTGCACGGTTGTACGCAGAATCCAACACAGTTTGCCGCCGGAACCCAGATGAACGCCGTTGCCGAGGCCGAAGGGTTCTTGGTTGCCTACCCCCTGCAGCCCTCCAGCGCCCACCCGAACAGTTGTTGGCGTTGGTTCGACTGGGCCCATCAAACCCGGGGGAGGGGTGAACCGGCCTCCCTCGCAGGGGTCGTGACCGACATCGCCCAGGACTATGCGGTGGCCGCCGACCGGGTGTACGTCGCCGGGTTGTCAGCCGGGGCGGCCATGGCGGTGGTCATGGGGGCGACGTATCCGGACGTGTTCAGCGCCATCGGGGTGGGCTCGGGGCTTGAATACAAGGCCGCCGAGAGCGAAAGCCAGGGATCGATCGCCCTGTTCAGCGGTGGGCCCGACCCGGACCGCCAGGGGGCGCTGGCCCACCAGGCCATGGGCAGTCGAGCCCGGGTGGTGCCGACCATCGTCTTTCATGGCACCAGCGACTACGTGGTGTATCCGCTGAACGGGGATCAGGTCGTCTCGCAATGGGCCCAGACCAACGACCTGGCGTTGGACGGGACTGACGACGACGACGTCGATGACGTCTCGGACCGTCGTGAATCAGGGCAGGTCCCTGGTGGCAGGTCGTACACCCGGGACTCCTATCAGGACGACAGCGGTACCGAGGTCATGGCCTACTACCGGGTCACCGGCATGGGACATGCCTGGTCCGGCGGCAGTTACCAGGGGTCCTACACCGATCCCGACGGACCGCCGGCCAGCGAGTTGATGTGGCAGTTCTTCACCCAGACCAGTGGTCTGCCTGACCCGGACCCAACACCGACCCCCATACCAACCACGAGCCCGACACCGACGCCTACTCCGACACCGACGCCTACTCCGACCCCCGCACCCGGAACCCAGCAGGCAGTTTTCCCCTCCATCGGGGCGGAGGACGGCACCGCCGGGGCCCTGTGGGCCGACGGGGTCACCGCGAGTGCCCATCGCAGCGGCGACAAGGGCATGTACAACACCGACACCTACCGCACCATCCTGTCGTTCGACACCCGATCCCTCCCTGATGAAGCGATCGTTGAATCGGCTAGCCTTCAGGTGACCCGACGGTCGCTGACCGGATCGGTGCAGTCAGTCAGCGTCGACATCCGACGGGGGTCCTTCGGGGGTAACCGTGCACTGGTCCAAAGCGACTATGGCGCGGCGGCCACGGCAACAGGGGTGGCCTCGTTCCCCCCACCGCCCCAGGACGGAGCAGCTGTTGCCGTCCCACTGTCCAGTACTGGAGCGGTGGCGGTCAACCCGACCGGACGGACCCAATTGCGCCTGCGGGCGACGACCCCGATTGACTTCGCTGCCGACCAGTTGCACATCTGGGGTGGGGAGTCCCCTGGTTCGGCGCCGCGATTGACGGTGGAGTACACAACATCATGAGCCAAACGGAGCTTACCGACGTGGATGTCCAGGGTGGCCCCCTGCGGGTGGCCCGCTGGGGTGATCGCGATGCGCCGACGGCGGTGGCCGCGCACGGCATCACTTCCTCCCATGTGTTCTGGTCGTTGATCGGTGTTCGGTTGGCCGAGCGGGGCCTGGGCCTTGTTGCCCCGGATCTGCGCGGCCGGGGCGATTCGAGCGATCCCGGCGACACGTCCTCGATCCGTCGGCACGCCGACGATCTGATCGTCGTGGCCGAACAGTTGGGTGTCGAACCCTCGGTGATCGTGGGTCATTCGATGGGCGGGTTCGTGGCGGCCGTCTGCGGGGTGCGTCACGCCGACCTGGTCAAGCGAGTGGTCCTGATCGACGGCGGACCGGCGCTGGTCCCGCCGTTGCCTGACGACGCGGATGTGGAGGCAGTGCTGCTGCAGGTCATCGGTCCGTCGCTGGAGCGTCTGGATCAGACCTTTGATGATCCCCAGGACTACCGGGAGTTCTGGCAGAACCATCCAGCCCTGGCCAGCGTGCCCACGGACGTGGTGGACGCCTATGCGGACTATGACCTGCGACAGGTCGGGGAGGGGTGGCGGTCCAAAGTCTCCCGGGCGGCGGTGTTGGCCGATGCGCGCGACACCCTGGTGGACCCCGAGGTCCGCCAGGCCGTCGCAGCCCTGCGCTGCCCGGTGACGTTCCTGTACGCCGAACGAGGGATGTTGGACGACCCCCAGGGCCTGTATACGGAGGACCGGGTCCAAGAGCTGGTTGGAGATCTCGACCACGTCCGGACCCGACTGGTCGCCGACACCAACCACTTCACGATCGGGGTGGGCACCGACGGGGCGGCGGCGGTGGCCGACGCGATCGCCGCGGCGCTTCGGTCGTAGACGGCATGCGAGACGGATTCGGCGTCGGCCGTCACCCAGGCAGCGGTTGATGCAAGCAGATCACGACCACAACACATCAAACGGCGCCCGATACAACCGGTCGCCGGCACTCTTGGGCCGATCTGCAAGATGGAGCACCATTCCGCCGATGAATCGGTCACCCAGCAGGTCGCGAAGGTGCGTCAAGCCAGCGACGTCCCGGTTGCGAACGGTTTCGGTCACCTTCACCTCGATTGCCACGATGCGTCCATCCGGTGCCTCCAGGACCAGATCGACCTCTTGACCGCTATGGGTGCGAAAGTGCAAGACCACCGGCTGTGTTTGACTGGTTGCGGCCGTTCGCATCAACTCGTTCGCCACAAAGGCCTCCACGTACCCCCCGGACAGTTCCGGGCTCGCCAGCAGTCGTTTGCCGTCAATGCCACTTGAGGCCAGCGCAAGCCCACTGTCGACCACCGTGACCTTTGGGGATTTCACAAGTCGCGTCTGCAGGCTTGGCGTCCACGCCGCAACCCGTTGGATGACATACAACTGCTCCAACAGCGTCAGGTATCGGCTTGCCGTCGTGCGAGACAACTGCGCGTCGCTTGCCAGGCTGGCGACGTTCAGCAGTCCGCCGCTTCTCGCGGACAACAGGCGCAGGAGGTCGGGCAGCTGGCGGATTCCTTCGATGGACGCCAGGTCACGGACGTCGCGCTGCAACAACGCATTGGTGTAAGAGGTGAACCATGCCCGACGCCGCACATCATTCAAGCGGCCCATGGCTTCGGGATAGCCTCCTGCGGCGAGCCGACTGAACAGTTTTGCCCGGGTCCCCCCGTCCACCTGCGCCGGTCCTTTACCGTCGAACAGCCTGTCGATCAGGCTGGGGGACAAAACCCCCTCCCATTCCGCTTGGCTGAGGGGCCACAGCGCAACAGTCTCGATCCGTCCCGCCAGCGACTCGGTGACCTGAGGCAGTGAGAACACTCGGGCGGACCCCGTCAAGAGGAAACGGCCAGGCCTGCGGTCGTGGTCGACTTCGGCCTTGATCGTCCGTAGCAACGCGGGTTCTCGCTGGATCTCATCGATGGCCAGCGTCCCCTCCTCGCCTTGGCGGACGAAGGCGGCGGGGTCACGGTTGGCAAAGGCGGCGGTTGTCGGATCATCCAACGTCACATACGTGAGCGGCCTTGTGTCGTCCAGCAGTTGCTGGACCAGCGTGCTCTTACCGGCCTGACGTGGGCCGCCGATGAAGACCACTGGGGTATCGGCCAACGCCGACTGCACAAGAGA
>JBBSNE010000055.1:0-11193 GCA_038232815.1 Euzebyales bacterium
AATGGCTCTCCCTGTGCCGGTGCAGTGAAGTGGCATCCGTCCTGCGACACGAGACACCATGTTCTCCCCTTGGTGCCCGCGGATCTTCAGGACGTACATGACCTCCGAACCGTCCCGGATTCCTAGGTGGACAGTGGCTCCTGTTCGTAAGAACAACTCTTCGGCAAACGGCAACGCGATGTCGTACATGTCTTGATACAGCGGAACGCGCTGGCCCAACTCAAACAGCCAACCGCCCAGCGAGTAGTCCTTCTCAAAGCGTTCCAGCATTCCTAGCTCTGCCATCTCCGTCGCAAGCCGATACACGGTTGACTTTGGCAGTTGCGCCCTGGACGCCAACTCGGAGAGGCCGATGGTGCGGTCACATTTTTCCAACACCTTCAGTAGACGCGCGACCTTTCCGAGTACTGAGATGGGGGTCGTACCTGAAGAGTCGGTCATCACACTTCCTCAAAGGTCATGAGGCGAGCGCCTGGATGAACGCTCGCTCACGGAACCAGACACTACGAACGCATTATTACGCGTAAATGTCTTGACTGTAAAGGCCATTGGCGGGTGTGACGGCCCGGTCCGGTCACTGGGACGGAGGGCTTGTCGGCGCAGGTTGGGCATCATTGACTACGAAGGGTCAACCACCCGATCCACTTCGAGGGCTTTAATGGCACGTGAGTTCACCGTCACCGTCATCGGGGGTGGCAACGGTGCCCACGCGGCCGTGGTCGACCAATGCTTGCGGGGTCACCGGGTCCGTTGGTTTCGACGTGACGCCAACGATCTGCCCGCGGCGGGAACGATAACCCATGACGGAATTTTGGAGGTAGGGACCGCCACCCCAGAGGTGTGCACCAGCGACTTGGGCGTTGCGATCACCGGTGCCGATCTGATCTTGGCGCCCGTGCCGGCGGACGCGCAGTCCGGGTTGTTCCCGACGTTGTTGCCCCTTCTGACTGCTGGCCAAGCGGTCGCCTTCACGCCGGGCACGTTTGGCACCTGGATGGCCGCACGACAACGGCCCGATGTCGTCTTCTTGGAGACCGGGACGCTGCCCTACTTGTGCCGTATCACCCGGCCGTTTCATGTGTCGATCCCCGTCGTGTCGAACCATCTACCGGTCGGCTCCGTGCCCGGGGTCGGAACGCAAGCCGATCACGGCCACGCAATGTTTTCCACCGCCTACCCCGCGGCGGTACGACTGAGTGACGGGCTGGACGCGGCGCTGGTCAACTGGGGGCCGGTGATCCACCCGCCGCTGGTGACTCACAACCTGGGGGCTATCGAGTCGTTGGGAGATCGCTTCGATGTTCACGCCGAGGGGACCTCGCCGGCGGTACGCCGCGTGCAACAAGCCCTGGACACCGAACGCATTTCATTACGTGAACATCTTGGTCTGGCCGCACCCCACTGGCCGCTTGACGAGTACTACGCGGGCGCCGATGGGACGATGTATCCACCCGACGCCAAGGACCGCTTGTTGGCCTCAGACCTGTGGCGGGAATCACTGACGTTGGGCCATCGTTACCTAACGGAGGATGTGGTATGCGGGTTGGTTCTGGCCGTCACTCTTGCTGGGCTGGCCCAGTCCGACGCACCGGTGGGTAGCGCCACCATCAAACTGCTGAGCCTTGCCCTCCAACGTGATCTGCAGATGGAGGGGCGGTCGGTGGCGTCGTTGGGCATCGAAAGTATCGATCACCTGCGTAGCCATGCCAGAGAAGGATTCACATCAGCCGGAGTTGGGGCCTAGTGCGCTGGCTCCTGCAATTGCATGGGGATCGACCCTTGGACGACTACCCCCGTCTGGCCGCCCGGGCCGAGGAACTTGGCTTTGAGGACGTGACGGTCCACGACGTCTTGCTGCGCCGGCCCGTTTGGCCCGTGTTGTGTGATGTCGCCCGGGCCACCTCCCGCGTGTTGGTTGGACCAAACGTCACCCACCCGTGGCTGACACATCCCATCCAGTTGGCTGCAAACGTGCGCCATCTGGATGATGTCAGCCAGGGGCGGGCAGTCTGTGGCATCGGCCGCGGGTCGATGTATGACTTGACCAGACGGGACAACCCATCGTCACTGGCAGGACTTCGCGAGGCCATCGATGTCATCAATGCGTTGTCGACAGGCAGCGGCGATGGTGTGGACGGGACACACTTCGCGGTAGCCGAGGGCGCCCGTCTGCAGTTTGGAACCCCCCGACGAATTCCTATCTGGCTGGGTTCATTGGGACCACGCGGCGCTGAATTCGCAGGTCGGCATGCCGATGGCTTGCGGGTTGCGGCCCAGTGGGCGCCTGACTACGCATTGCATCTGCAACAGGCACTTCAGCGAGGGGCGTTGGAAGCTGGCAGGGATCCGTCCGACGTGGATTTGGTCGTTGAGAACTGGACCTGCGTTCATCCCGACCGGGACCGAGCACGTCACGACGCCCGTGTGTTACTGAGCGCATTTTTGCCCGACATGGGACCGTTGATTCGCTACCACGGCATCCCTGATAGGGAAGTTGCGGCTGCCATCGAGGTCTCGCGCCATGGACGCACGAGCGAGGTGTCGGTCATCAGTGATCGCACCGTCGACCTGTTCATGGCAGCCGGTGACGACGACGACCTTCGCCGGGGTCTCAGGCGCCTCATCGACGCGGGGCTTGAGACGATTTCCTTCTCGGGCCGGCTCGGTCCCGACACCGACCAAGCCCTTGAGCTGATCGGTGCAGCAATCACAGATCTGCAGACAACCGTTCGGTCGTGAACGCGACCGCCGACAAGAGAGGCAACCCATGCGGGACAAATACCAACTGAAGCTGATATCCCTCACCGTGCTGGTCATCCTGGGCATCGCTGCCTGTGGAGGCGACGCCAGCACCGACACCGACGAAGTGCTTTCTGAGGTGGAAGCCACCGCGGAAGACATCGCGGACGACGTTGCCGACGACAGCACAGAAACTGCCCAGAGCAGCGAACCTACCCCGACCGAGGAGGCGAGCGCCGCAGCCGGCATCGGCGACGGGGAGGCGGTGATGATGCGCATGGCCTGGGGCATTCCTGCAGAAGAAGTTCATTATCTGATGATTGAAAATCCCGAACTCGCACCGAATCTCGGTTCCTGTTACGACGTCGAATGGACGCAGTTCGCCGGTACCGCCCTTGGGGTCCAAGGAATCGCGGCCGGCACGCTGGACGGCGCGACCGTCGGCGGTCTGTCCGCCGCCAACGGAATCGAACAAGGCGCCGATATTGTCCTGACCGGGGAGTTCATCGAAGAACGCTCCGGCAACTTCTCCACCGCCTGGATGAAGGCTGAGGATTCGGGGATCGACACCCCGGCAGACCTAGAAGGAAAGACGGTGGCCACTTCAGCGATCGGTGGCTCCACGGACTACATCCAAGACTTCTACATCGAGGAGGAAAGCGGTGGACTGCAGCCTGACGCGGGCTACACCAAGGTTGAGGTGCCGTTCGGCCAACAGGTCGAGGGAATCCAAGCAGGGCAGTTCGATCTGGGCATCTACCCCCAGCCATTTTATTCGCAGGTTGTTGCGGCAGGTGGCTACGACGTGTTGTTCCGACTGACCGATGTGATCGACCCGTTCGTCCAGTTGTTGCAGGGCTTTAGAGGCGAGTTCGTCGAACAGAACCCAGAAGCAGTCCAATGCTTCATGGATGACTTCGCCACCCTGTCCGACTTCGCCGCCGACCCCGCCAACCGTGACACCGTGATTGCGGCCTCAAGCGGTGCGACAGGGATTCCAGCTGAGGTCTTGGAAGGGTTTTTGTTGACCGAGGAAGACTTCTTCCGCCCTTCAGGCGGTGCCATCAGCGTCGAAGCCCTGCAAAATGAATGGGACTTCTTCCTGGAACGTGGTGGAATCTCTGAAGAACTGTCGGTCCAGGATTACCTGGTCGACCAGTCCCTGGTCGCAGAGGGCGAATGAGATGACCACCACCCCGACGTCCCCGACATCCGTCGGACTGACCCTTGTCGCCGACGGGGTGGGCAAGACCTTCACGAGTAGCCGACGTGGTTCCGTCACGGCCATCCAGTCGATTGACATTGCGGCACAACCCGGAGAGTTCTTGTCCATTGTCGGGCCGTCGGGATGTGGCAAATCGACCTTCCTCTACATCGTCGGTGGATTCGTCCCCGCCACCTCGGGTCAGGTCCGCATCGATGACAAGCCGATAACCGGGCCGGGACTGCAACGCGGCATCGTTTTCCAAGAGTTTGCCTTGTTCCCATGGAAGACCGTGCTTGGCAACGTCGTTTTCGGACTGCGTCAAGCTGGCGTTCCGCGAAGCGAACGCAAGGCCAAGGCCCGGGAGTTCTTGGACCTTGTGAATTTGGACGGCATCGAGACTTTGTACCCCAAAGAATTGTCTGGAGGCATGAAACAACGGGTCGCCATCGCCCGTACGCTTGCAACCGACCCGGACATCCTGCTGATGGACGAACCCTTTGGGGCCTTGGACGCACAAACACGTGCGACCCTGCAAACGGAGCTCTTGGACATCTGGGAGCGAACCGACAAGACCGTGCTGTTCGTCACTCACTCCGTCGAAGAAGCGATCTACCTTTCTGACCGCGTGGTGGTGCTGTCACAGCGGCCATCGACGGTCAAAGAGATCATCGATATCGACTTGCCCCGCCCTCGGCGCCGCGAGGCGCTGCTGGCCCACCCCGACTATCCAGTGCTTCATCGTCGTATCTGGGCGTTGCTGCACGATGAGGTGACCGATGGGTGACGCCGTTGCGGCGGCACCCGGCACCGGACGGCGCGACATCGGTGCAGTGTTGTGGCCCTTGGCCGGGTTCGCCTTGATCCTGCTGGTGTGGGAGACCGCACCGCGTCTGGGGCTGGTTCGACCAACCTCGATCCCACCTGCCAGTGCTGTGTTCGGCGAGATGGCGGTCATCCTCCGCGACTCTGATTTCTGGCAGCAGACTGCCTCCTCCAGCGGACGATGGGTGATCGGGTTCGTGATCGCCATCGCCATCGGTGTGCCGATCGGCATTGCCATGGGCCGGTCACGCTTGGCGTACCACGCCATCGACCCGCTTCTGACGGTGACGTATCCGACGCCCAAGGCCGCACTGATCCTGATTCTGGTATTGATGTTCGGTGCGGGAAACGTCAGTAGGATCACGATCATCGTGCTGGGGTGTCTGATCCCCATCACCGTGTCGGCGTACCACGGCGCAAGCGGTATCGAACCCAAGCTTTTGTGGTCGGCCCAGGCAATGGGTTTGGGTAAGGTCAGGACGTTGGTGCGGGTGGTGCTGCCTGCCTCCCTGCCGCAGGTGCTGTCAGGTCTGCGAATCGGCATAGCTATCTCTGTTTTTGCCCTTATCGCGTCAGAGTTGTTGATCAGGCAGTCAGGAATCGGGGCCTACCTTTTCACCTTCTATGATTTGGGGGCCACGTTGAAGGTGTGGGCCACCGCATCAATCATTGCGATCATCGGGTTTTTGCTGGACTCAGCCTTCGTCGCGTTGACCCGCCTCAGCTTCCGGTGGCTGGAGGGCGAGGTCTGATGGCCAGCGTGCAGGCCACACCCACCGCCGAAGTCCCTCCCCCCCAGGCACCGCCGTCGCCGATCACCCCACGCCGCAACACGGGCCCCCGCAAGCTGCTGACGGGGCTTGGATGGATCGCCATCCGGCTGTATCCCGTCGTCGTGATCATCGGGTTGTGGCAAGCCTTGGTGTCCCTTGGACTGGTCAGTCCATTCACCATGCCGGCGCCCGCACGGGTGTGGGACGTCGCGGTTGCTCAGTTGCGCGACGGAACCTTGCAGCGCACCACGTGGACGACCCTGTCACGTATCATCGTGGCCTGGAGTCTGGCCGTCGTCGTCGGGGTGGTGGTGGGCATCCTGATCGGACGGGTCCAGACCTTTCGGCGCATGTTCCGGCCGATCGTCGCGTTCTTCTTCCCGACGCCGAAGGTCGCCATCTACCCGGCATTGGTCATTCTGTTCGGCCTGGGGGCGGCCTCCAAAATCGCCCTGGGATTCGCCGAAGCGGTCTTTCCCATCCTGTTGGCCACCAGTGCCGCTGCATCACAAATCGATTCGCGTCTGCTGTGGACCGCTGACAACTTCGAAACGCCCAGGTTGAGAAAGATGAGCACGGTGGTGCTTCCTGCTGCCCTTCCCGGGGTGATGACCGGCGCCCGGATCGGATTGGTCGGCGCCATCATCGGGGTGTTCATGGGTGAACTGATCGTCGGGTCCGACGGGTTGGGTCACACGATGGCTGCCGCCTACCGGCGCCTGCAGACCGGGGACATGTATGTGGCGGTGGCGGTGGTGTCCCTGATCGGATTCACGTTGGACCGTCTGTTCTTGGCCGCCCGCCGCAGGTTGTTGCGTTGGTCGCCCGAAGTCGATCATTGATGAAACGTCACTGATGATCACGCTGCTTGATCACGCCATCATCCTGACCGTCGACGCCACCCGGCAAATCTTGCTGGACGGCGCAATCGCATTCGATGACACCGGGGCCATCGTTGCCCTTGGAACCAGCGATGAAGTCCACCGACAAGTAGCCGATGCGAATGTGGTGGACTGCCGTGATCGACTGATCACGCCGGGGTACGTCGATGCCCATGTCCACTTGGGCGAACACGTGGCAAAGGGTCTCGTACCGGACGATGCTGCGCCAGACGAGTGGTTGCCCGACTGGTTGCTACCCATGTATGCGGCATTGGAACCAGACGACGAACGGGTCGCCGCTGAAGTGGCGATCGCCGAGATGTTGCTGACAGGCACCACGACCTTTTGTGAGGCCGGTACCTTGCTGGAATGGAGACCGGTGGCTGACGCGGTCGTCAACAGCGGGATTCGTGGTCAATTGGGCCGTTGGACCTGGGATCTGCCGGCTCTTCCGACGCGCATGGCCCATCCAGACACCCCGTCGGCGCTGGATTCCGCGGCGGAGTTGGTGGATGGTGTCGCGGGGCTTGACCACATGCGGCTTAGCGCAGCAGTGATCGTGCTGGGGCTGGGAACGGCTTCCGACGAGCTGCTGAGAGGTGCCAAGGAACTGGCGGGCGACCGAAACGTACCTGCGGCGATGATGTGGGCCAGTGTTGCGCGTGAGCATGGAGGCAGCCGGGTCAGCGCTGCCCACCTCGAGAAACTGGGATGGCTTGACCCCGATACGAAACTGACCCACGCCGTGTACTTGGAAGACGACGACGAAGAACGTTTGGTTGCTGCCGGCATCAGCATCGCCCACTGCCCCAGTGCTGCCCTGCGGCACGTCAAGGGTTTGCCCCGTCACGGCCGCATTCCTGAACTTCTTGACGCCGGTGTGGCAGTAGGGCTGGGAGGGGATTCGGCAAATGGCTCGAATCACGTCGACATGCACAAGTTGATGTATCTGGCAGCGACCATCTTCAAAGACCACCGGATGGACCAGACGGTGATGCCGCCCGAGACCGCCTTGGAAATGGGCACCCGTCATGGCGCCGAATGTCTGGGGATGCTGGATCAGATCGGATCCCTGGAGGTCGGCAAACGCGCAGACTTGGTCGTCTATGACCTGGCCGAGCCCGAGTGGCGACCGTTGTTGCACCCGCTGCAAAACTTGGTGCTGGGGGCGTCGGATCGCTCGATCGCACAGGTTTGGGTCGACGGACGAAAAGTGGTGGAGAACGGCCAGGTGTTGACCTTTGACGTCGGCGCCACACTGGACGAGGTCGACAGACGCAGCGCCGACCTGTTGTCCCGCATAGGGCTGTCAGCCCCGTGGGCGTGGCCGTTCAGATGACCGAACAATTGGCTGGCCGGGTGGCTTTGGTATCGGGTGCCAGTCGTGGTATCGGCCGGGTGATCGCTGGCGAACTGGCTAGTCGCGGAGCAGCAGTTGCGCTGACGGCCCGGGATGAGGACGCGCTCGCACACGTTGTAGAGGAACTGGCGACTGGCGATGGCCAGGTCATGGCAGTACCTGGTGATCTGGCCCACGGTGGCGTGCCGGCATCCATCGTGTCACGTGTCACCGCAGCGTGGGGACCCATTGAGGTGTTGGTCAACAATGCCGCCAAGGCCGGGCCGACACGTCCCGTCCATCAAACGGACGTCGCAGACTTTGAATCGACGATCGCGGTCAACCTGGTCGGGCCCTTTGCGTTGGCGCGGGCGGTGTTACCAGGGATGATAGGGCTGGGGCGCGGCTCGATCGTCAACATCGGTTCGATCGCAGGGGTTGAGGCCTACGCCCTTCGTGCCCCCTACAGTGCCTCCAAATGGGGGCTTGAAGGATTGACACGCACGCTGGCTGCCGAGGCCGGGCCACACGGCATCCGGGTCAACATCGTTTCGCCGGGTCCGACGGAAGGTAGCCGGGCAGATCGGGTCATAGCGGCCCGGGCTGAGGCCGAAGGCCGAACGGCCGAGGACGTACGTGAAGAACTGACCGGTGCGATTCCCCTGCGGCGATTTGTGACCGCCGCCGAAGTCGCAAAGGCCGTCGCCTTTTTTGCTGGTGACGAATCCTCGGGCATCACCGGACAGTCCATCCGGGTGAGTGCCGGCATCGAGATCTAGCCCCGGGTCAGTTGTGCCCCTGCTCCATCAGCTGTTTGACCTGCTGAATGAACATGGCTGCGTCCATCCCGTCCAAGACGCGGTGGTCAAAGGTGATGGACAGGTTGGTCCGTTGTCTGACCACGACGTGACCATCCACCACGGCCGGTCGCGGTTGGATGGCATACATACCGACGATGGCGACCTCTGGCAGGTTCAGGAGCGGGGTGGAGAACTGACCGGCCAACCGTCCTGCGCTGGTGATCGTGATGGTCGACCCACGCATGTCGGCAGGTGTCGCGTGTCCATCTCGGGCGGCCGCCGCGGCCTGGTGCATGGCCCTTTCCAACGCGTCGCTGTCCAACAGGTGGGCATCACGGACGACGGGGACCAGTAGGCCGCGTTCCCCTTGTGTCGCGATGCCCAGGTTGACGCCGTCCTGCGGCTGCAAGGTCGGCCCGTCGGGGTCGCAATGTGCATTCAGACGAGGGTGATCACCCAAGGCCCTCACCACCGCGACAGCAAAGGCCGTCAGCGGTGGAACGCCGCCTGACATGAGGTCGTCCACATCGACCTCGACCACATTGGTGACCGTTGGTACTGCCGCCGCGGCGGTCAGACGACGAGCGATCGTCGCACGAGGAGAGGCCGATGTTGTGGCGCTGTCGTCCGCCGTCGTATGAGCTGGGGCGGCGTCGCGAACATCGGCTTCGGTCACCCGGCCCCCCGGCCCGGTACCCGTAAGACCATCGCAGTCGACACCAAGCCGGTCGGCCAAACGCTGCAGTGCCGGCGGCACAGCGGTGGTAGGTGAGCCACTGGCGGATGGCGTTTCGGATGACACCGACGGGGTGTTGACCTTTTCTACGGTGAAGCTGATCAGCGCATCGCCGACCTTGGCAGAGGCACCATCGGTAACGTGGATCTTTCTGACGACCCCGTCCACCGGAGAGGGGATTTCGACCACAGCTTTATCGGTTTCGACCTCCACCAGCGGATCGTCAGCGGCAACCGTTGCCCCCTCATCCACCAACCACTCCAGCACCTGACCCTCGGCGATGCCCTCACCCAGATCGGGGAGCCGGAACGTGAAATTCGCCATCAGAACTCCATGGTCGTACGCACGGCTTCGGCAATTCGGCCAGCGTCGGGCAGGTAATGGTGCTCGTGCACATACATCGGGAAGGGGGCATCCAGCCCGGTGATCCGTAGCACCGGGGCAAAGAGTGACAACAATGCCCGTTCGGCCAACAGGGCCGCGACCTCTGCCCCCAGCCCGACGGACCGCGGTGCCTCATGGACGATCACGCAGCGCCCGGTTCGGTGAACGCTTTGCAGGACCGCCTCCTCATCCAGGGGCGACAACTCCCGCAGGTCCAACACCTCGACGTCCACTTCCTCCGCGTCCAACAGCTCTGCGGCTTCCAACGCGTCCCCCACCATGGCCCCATAGGTAACGATCGTCACATCGTTCCCCGAACGGGCAACCCACAGTCCGGGGTCAGCGGGCACGGGGTCGCGCCGCATGACCACCTCTCGGCCAGTGCGGTAGCGTCGTTTCGGTTCGAAGAACACCACCGGGTCCTGACAGCGGATGGACCACCGCAACAGGTCGTACGCCTGTTGGGGAGAGGAAGGCGTGATCACACGCAGGCCCGGCATGTGGCAAAACAGAGCTTCGGGCGACTCGCTGTGCAGTTCGGGTGCGTGCGTGCCGCCTCCGTACGGTATCCGCAGGACCATTGGCATGGGAGCAGTCCCGTTGGTGCGCCAGCGATACCGTGCGACATGGGACACGATCTGTTCAAAGGCGGGGTACACGAAGCTGTCAAATTGCAGTTCCACGACGGGACGATCGCCGGCCAGGCACATTCCGACAGCCATACCGACGATTCCCGCCTCAGCTATCGGGCTGTCCCAAACCCGTTGCTCACCGAACTGTTGCTGGAGTCCCTCAGTAACCCGAAACACCCCCCCACTGCGGCCGATGTCCTCACCCAGTAACACCACCCGGTCATCAGCCGCCAACTCATCGCGCAACGCGGCGTTCAGGGCTTGGACCATGGTGGCCCCGCGATCATCATCTCCGACGAGGTCCCCAGTCTCCTTGGGCTCGACGCGGGTTGGGACTGTGGTCATCGTTCCGCCGCTTTGCGCTGTCGTTCCAACGACGCGGGTGCCGTCGCCAGAACGTGCTCGATCATGTAGCGCTGGTCAGCCGCCAACGTGTCGCGCAGCCGTGATGCTGCCTGCTTCATCTCCTCGTGGCTATCACGCAATTGCCTCTCGACCTCTTCGCGGGTGAGGACCCCCGCAGCCACCAGACGATCCCCCAGTGCCCCAACTGGTTCTCGTGTGCGGGCACGGTCAGCGTCGACCGCCGATCGATAGCGGCTGGGATCGTCGGCGGTGGCATGACCCTCGATGCGGTAACCGACCGCCTCGACCAACGTGGGCCCCTCCGCCGTTCTGGCACGTGCTGCGGCTGCCTGGACTGCATCACGAACAGCTACGGCATCGAAGGCATCGACGCGTACTGCGGGCATGCCATAACCAAGGGCTTTGTCGGCGACCGAGTTCGCAGCCGTTTGTCGTTCAAATGGGGTCGAGATGGCCCAACCGTTGTTGGTGCAGACGAACACCACCGGGGCGCGGGTCACACCCGCAAGGTTCA
>JBBSNE010000056.1:0-11137 GCA_038232815.1 Euzebyales bacterium
AACCCGGTCATGAAGGTGGAGGGTGCCCCCAGCATCCAGATGACCGCAGCCGAGGATGTCGACGCGGTGATCGCCCTGGCCCAGCGCAAGGGCAAGCCCATCGTCGGCACAACCGAATCGGTTTCCTTGCTGCGGTCACTTATCCCCTGGATCATTCTGCTGGGACTTGGCTGCGTATTGTTGGGGGCCGAACTGGCCGGGCTCGGTTGACCCAGCGGTTGGGCGAGTACACCTGACGGGTAGGAATGCAACATGGATCACGCACGTGCAGTGTTGGAAGGCGTCACCGGCGGCTCGGTCATCGGCGGCAACGCCATCGAAGTCTTCCGCAACGGCGACGAGATCTTTCCCGCGATGCTTGAAACCATCGAGAACGCCGAGCGCACCGTGGACATCCTGACGTATGTCTACTGGACCGGCGACATCGCCCGGAGGATGGCCGACGCATTGGCCAAGCGGGCCGCCGACGGGCTACGCGTTCGGGTGATCCTGGACGCGATCGGCAGCATGGCTATGGCTGACGAGGTCATCGAGATGCTGATCGAGGCGGGTTGCGTGGTCGAACGCTTCCGCACCACCGATGACCGACCCACCCGGATGCACCATCGCACCCACCGCAAGCTGCTGATCGCCGATGAACGGGTTGCGATGACCGGAGGCGTCGGCATCGCGGAGGAATGGGAGGGAGACGCGCGCAATCCCGACGAATGGCGCGACACCCACTTTCGCATCACCGGTCCGGCGGTGCGTCAGATGAGCGCTGCCTTCATCGAACACTGGGTCGAATGCGGGCACCCCTCGTTCACCGGTGACGACCGTTTCCCCGACCTGCCGCCGGCCGGGCAGGCTGACGTGCTGGTTCTGCGTGGCTCGTCGGGACCGTTTTGGCACGAGGTGGGTCTGGCAATGGACGCATTGTTGCGCGGCGCCAATGCACAGATCCACCTGACAACGGCCTATTTCGCCCCGGGTGAGCGCATGGTGGGTTTGTTGTGTGATGCAGCGCAGCGGGGTGTCGAGGTCCACCTGCTGTTACCCGGATCACACATGGACAAACGTGTGGTGCAGTTGGCGGGTGCCGATGATTACGAGCTATTGCTTGCCTGCGGGGTCCAGATCAGCCACTACGAACGGACCATGCTGCACGCCAAGACCTTGACCATCGATGCCCAGATCGCCTTGATCGGCTCTGCCAACATCGACGAGCGCAGCATGCGGCACAACGAGGAGATCGCGCTGGCGGTCTTCGACGCGTCGTTGGTCGAGGTACTCGACGGCCATTTCACCGAGGATCTGGAACTCTCCGAGCCCATCGACCTGACGCGTTGGAAGGACCGACCGGCCTGGAGGAAACTCATTGAGGCCGTGGTGGACCCGATCGAGGACTGGTTGTAGACCCTGCTGAACCCGCTCAGCAGCGACCCTACGGGTCGAATCGAGTGCCTACGGCACCCGTTCCCTACGGTTCCGCACCGACAAGCGCTGACGCGCGTCGGTACGGGCTACCAGCCGCGCTGCGCCAGTTTTTGGCTGTCGTCAAGGGTGTCAAGGTTGATCCCAACCATTGCCTCGCCCAGGTTGCGGCTGACCTTGGCCAAGACGTCGGGGTCGGTGTAATAGGTCGTTGCCTGCACGATGGCTTTGGCACGGACTTCTGGGTTGCCGGATTTGAAGATGCCCGACCCCACGAAGACACCATCGGCGCCCAACTGCATCATCATCGCCGCGTCCGCGGGGGTCGCGATGCCGCCGGCGGTGAACAACACGACTGGCAGATGACCGGTTTCGGCGATCTCACGGACCAAGTCAATGGGCGCTTGCATGTCTTTGGCGGCGGCGTACAACTCTTCGGGACTCAGGCGCGACAAACGACGGATCTGGCCGGTTATTGCCCGCATGTGCCGGGTGGCCTCGACGACGTTGCCGGTACCCGCCTCACCCTTGGAGCGGATCATTGCCGCGCCCTCTGCGATGCGGCGTAGCGCCTCGCCCAGGTTGGTGGCCCCGCACACGAACGGGATGGTGAAATCGTGCTTGTCGATGTGGTGGGCTTCATCGGCGGGGGTCAAGACCTCGGACTCATCGATGTAGTCCACGCCCAGCGATTGCAAGATCTGGGCTTCGACGAAATGGCCGATCCGGGCTTTGGCCATGACCGGTATGGAGACAGCCTCGATGATGCCATCGATCATGTCGGGGTCAGACATCCGCGCGACCCCGCCCTGGGAACGGATGTCGGCCGGCACCCGTTCAAGCGCCATCACGGCGACCGCGCCGGCATCTTCGGCAATCACCGCCTGCTCGGGGGTGACGACATCCATGATGACACCACCCTTGAGCATGTCGGCCAGACCGCGTTTGATGCGTCGGGTGCCGGTCAGTTCAGTGCTTGACTCGCTCATACCCAGATGGTACCGGGCGATCAGAAGGCCACTCAATCAGACCAATATCAGCTCTCACCCCGCGTCGTCCATGGCGGAGTATTGCTCGGCCACAAACGAGCGGTGGACGTTGCGGTACATCTGCTCGACTTGCGCACCGATGACCGGCCAGCTGTACTCCTTGGCTGTCCGCACGCCCTCGGTTGCCATCGCACGACGCAGCTTGGGATTTGCCAACAACACCTCCAAGGCATCAGCCAGGGCCAGTGAGTCACCGGCGGGCACCATCCGCCCCTGGATCCCGTCGGTCATGACCGTGCGGTATCCCGGGATGTTGCTGGCGACGACAGGCAATCCGGCGGCCATGCCTTCCAGCAGCACGATGCCAAACGACTCGCCACCTGTGGCAGGGCTGACGAAGATGTCCGCGGAGGCGTGGTAGCGGGGCAATTCGTTGTGGCTGACCGACCCGACGAACATCACCTCGGTCCGTAGCGATGGCGGCACCATTGATTGACATCGTTCACGTTCGGGCCCCTCCCCCACCACGCACAGGCGCAAGCGATGCCCGTTGGCCCGCAGCCGCAGAAACGCCTTGATCAACGTGTCCAGGCCCTTGCGTCGCTCCAGCCGCCCGACGAACAACAGCAACGGTCGGTTCCCCTGCTGTAGGGCGCCAATGGGTTCGGCGTCTGCAAAGCGCTGGTCGTCCACCCCGTTGGGGAGGACCGTGAAGCTGGCAGCGGGGACTGCCATGGCCCGGGCCGCAAAGGTTTGCGCAGAGGGCGACACGGCGACCCGGACCTTCAGGTCCTTGACGATCTTTCGGATGAACGGCGCGGTCGCACGATAGATACGGTCTGAATCAGACCACGCATGGAATGTGCCGATCTTCGGCATCGGTCCGCCGACGGTGGCTGCCATCGAGACCCAGGGGGCCAGGGGTTCATGGATGTGGGTGACGTGGGGGCCGAAGTCTTGCAGCCGGCGTTTCATGCGGTAGATGACACGGGGACCCAGGCCAACTGGAGCGACGGAGGAGTTGTAGCGAACCGGTACAGGACGGCCCACGTGCTGGACATAGCGGTTCACGCCGTCGTTGGACAATTCAGTGCTGGTCGGCGCGAAGATGCACACCTCGTGGCGCTCCAACAAGAATTCGGCCAGGTTTGCGACGTGTGCTCTGACCCCACCGGGCTTGCTCCAGTCGTACGGACAGACCAAGGCGATCTTCATGGTCGATCCGCTTCGAAGATCGGTTGGAAGGCGTGCCACTGGTGGGGCGCCAGACGAATCAACTCCTCCAAGGCAGTGGCCGTGCGCTGAACCCCCTCCCTCGGGGTCAAGTCGACGGTGTCGAAGCTTGGCAGGCACTGCAGGTGATAGCGCATCCCGGGTCGGTGGAGCATCGTGATGGGCACGATCTTGGTCCGGGTGCGCTTGCTCAACAACGCCGGGCCGGCCGGAATGCGGGCCGGTTCCCCGAAAAAGTCCACCAGCGGCGCCCGTCCCGACAGGTCTCGATCGCTCAGCAACCCGACCAGATGGTTGGCTGCGAGCACTTGTCGAAGCCGACCGGTCACGTCGTCGCCCCGTCGAAGGGGGACGATCTCAAGTCCCAGCGCTTCGCGCATCGTCACGAACTTGTGGAACACCCGCCGCGGGCGCAGCACCTCGGCGACACAAGCCAAGTGGTAGCCGTGACTTTCTGCCCACAGGGCGGCGATGTCCCATGACCCGTGGTGAGCCAACAAGATGATCGCCCCACACCCGTCCTGCAAGACCGCATCCAGGTGCTCAAACCCCCCGGTCGTTGTTCGCTGGTCAAGCCAGGCCGGGTCGATGTCGGCAGCTCGAAACGCTTCGGCGTAGTAGCGGGCGTAGGAGGCGTAGGCGCGCTTGACGGCCTTCTCCAGCTGCTCGGGCGGGACGACGCGGGCCAGGTTGCGACGAATGATGGTGTCATCGCCCAGGCGCGGCGCGACCTTGCCGCCCAGGCGGGACAGGGCGTTGGACACCGGGGCCGGAAGCCTTCTGGCCGTGTCCCATGCGCCCGCCCACGCGCGGCCGTTCAGCCGTTGCCGTACCGTTTCGGGTGTCCGAGGTGGCGGTACCCGGTCTGCCGCACCGTGGTTGCGGTGCACCTGCGCGATCGGGTGCCCACTTCCGCGATAGCGATATCCGCCACCCGTCAGTGGTCCGAACCCATCCCTGGGGGCAGGCGTCAAACCCGACACCATGGGAGTGGGGGCGGCGGTCACCACATCGTCGGCCATTGCCCCCGCAGCCTACGCATCCTCACCAATCGGTGGCGATGTACTGGGTCTCACAGAACTCATAGATCCCCTCTGTCGACCCTTCGCGTCCAAGACCCGATTGCTTCATACCACCAAAGGGTGAGGCGGGGTCGCTGACCAGGCCCCGATTCAATCCGATCATCCCGGCCTGGATCCGTTCGCTGATCGCCAGCCCCTTCGCAAGATCTTTGGTGTAGACGTAACCGGTCAGACCCATCTCGGTGTCGTTGGCCTGCGCGATGACCGCGTCGATCTCTGCAAAGGTCGCGACGGGGGCCACCGGACCGAAGATCTCCTGATGACAGATCTCTGAGGCGTGGTCGACCTCGGCCAACACGGTGGTTTCGAAGAAGTGCCCTGGACCGTCGATGGCCGATCCACCGGTGACGACCCTGGCGCCGTCGTCCTGGGCCGCCTTGACCAGGCCCGCCAGTCGGTCCACCGCTTTGGCGTCGATCATCGGACCACACCCCACGTCGGGGTCTGTGCCGTTGCCCACCTTGACGGCTGCCATCGCCTTCGCCAAGCCGTCGGTGAAGTCCTGGGCGATCCCCGACTGTGCATAAAACCGGTTGGCCGCGGTGCAGGTCTCGGCGGAGTGGCGCATCTTGGCGGTCATCGCCCCGTCGATGGCCGCGTCCAGATCGGCGTCGTCACAGACGATGAACGGGGCGTTGCCGCCCAGTTCCATCACGGTCTTCAAAACCCGATCGGCGGCGCGGCGCAGCAAGATCCGACCGACCTCGGTCGACCCGGTGAACGACACCATCCGCAGGGGTTCTTGGTCAACGGCGGTGTCGAACCAGGTGGAGGAGTCGTCGGTGGGGACGATGTTCAGCAGCCCGTCCGGCAGTCCGGCGTCCAGCATCAACTCACCGATGCGCAAAGCGGTGAGGGGGGTCTGGGCGGGGGGTTTGATGACCACGGCATTACCCGCGGCCAGGGCGGGCGCCAACTTGCGGGTGATCATGGCGGCGGGAAAGTTCCACGGGGTGATCATTGCGACCACGCCGATGGGAGGGTGATGGATGACCATGCGCTTGTCCCCCGCCGGGGCGGCGCCGATCTGCCCCCGGATCCGCACGGCCTCTTCGGAGTTCCAGCGGAAGAACTCCGCAGCGTAGGTCACCTCAGCCTTGGAGTCCGCCAATGGCTTGCCGTTCTCGGCAGTGATCAGGTCGGCCAACTCATCGGCATGGTCGGTCATGGACTGCCAGGTGCGGCGCAGCACCTCACCCCGATCACGGGGCGGGGTCGTGGCCCAGTGCTGTTGGGCGCTGTGGGCCTTGGCGACCGCTCGGACGACATCGGCGGGACCACCGGCGGCAACCTGGGCGATCGTGTCGCCGGTGGCGGGGTCCTCGACCGGCATCGTCGTGCCCGCGTCGGAGTCGGTGAACGTGCCGTTGATCAAAAGTTTGGTCTGCATGATCTCATCCTGCCTCAGCGGCGCCGGTCTTTGCGCAATCGGAGCCCAAACCGCCCCCCGGTCAGACCCGGGCTGCACCCCGTGCCTGCTTGTAGACCGCCCACAAGCGCTGACCGATGGTCACCACGCCGCCGACAGCCAAGATCCAGGCGCCCCACGCGAAAAAGCCGAAGCCGATGGCCGGCAGGATGATGATGACCCGTTCCGGGCGCTCGATGATGCCGACGGTGGCGTCCCATCCCAGCGACTCGGCCTTGGCACGGATGTAAGAGGTGATCAACGCAGACGCGAACGCCACCATGATCAAACCGAACAAAAGCGGGTCTTCGCGAACAACCCAGGCATAGGCACTGAATATCGTCGCGTCAGCCACCCGATCGGCCACGGAGTCATAGAACGCGCCCACCTCAGACTGCGTGTCCGTCAACCGCGCCACGGTCCCGTCCAGGGCATCCAACGCCGTTGCCCCCGCTGCGATCCAGCCGCCCAGGATCGGGTGCCCCGCCAATAACAGGCCCATTCCGAGGACCACGCCCAGCAGCCCGATGGTCGTCAGCGCATTGGGGGTGATACCGGCACGCGCCAACCCACGACCGATTGGGATGACCAGTCGATCGGTGCTGGAACGGAAATGGGCGTTGACGGCCATGCTCACCTGAGGGTACGCGCCACTTCCCCGGAGTCCACCCGGCGCCGCTTCCGGGTCATCGCAGGGTGGTGCCATCAGCGGCATCAAGCAGGTCCAACTCGTCGCGGTGCGGCAAGCCCTCCCAATCACCACGCACCGTCACCGCAAACGCCCCCACCCGCGTCGCAAGGTCCAAACAGGCTTCGGGTTCCCGCTGTTCGATCAGGCCCGTGAGGTAACCCGCGGCAAAGCCGTCCCCCGCCCCGACCGGATCGACCACCGTGACCGGCAGTGACGCACGCCGGTGGACCGTGCCGTCGACCACGGCGACCGCGCCGTGGGCACCCAATTTCACAATCGCATGGGCGGCACCGGCAGCGTGCAACCGTTGGGCCAACGCCTCTGGGCCGCCACCTGCGCCCGGGCCGTCGCTGCCAAGCATCATCGCTGCCTCATCGGCACCAGCCAAGACGACGTTGGCACGTGCCGCCAGTTCGCGGAAACACCGGCCGGCCTCCTCAGGGCTCCACAGCGCCGCACGATAGTTCGGATCAAACGACACCATGGTCTTGGCCCCAGCTGCCAGCTCAATGGCCGAAAAGACGGTTTCCCGGGCGCCGGAACTCAAGGCCGCCGTGATCCCGCTGATGTGCAGCACAGAGGCGCCCTTGATGCCGTCTTCGTCAAGGTGGTCCGGACACAGCCTTGACGCGGCGCTGTGCCGCCGGTAGTAGATGACCTGCGTGGTGCCCGCCAGCCGGGTGGATTTGATCATCAGCCCCGTGGGGGCCGCGGGGTCGACGCTGCTGGCCGTAATGTCCACATCCTCCCCCCGCAGCCGCGACAGCACCATCCGGCCGAACTCGTCGTCGCCGACCCGGCCGGCCCAGGCGACGTCCAGACCCAGCCGACGAGCCCCGATGGCCACATTCGATTCACAGCCTGCCATACCCACCTCCAGGCCCGTTGCATGGCGCAGCGGGCCCGTGACCGGGCTGGTCAGCAAGGCCATCGTCTCACCGAAGGTGTGCAGTTGTGCCACGGGGCTGCCTACCAGCTGTGCATCGTGCCGTCGAGCTTGCGATTGACGGGCAGATAGGCAGGTCGGTAGGGAAACTCCACCGCCGCATCCTCGTCGATGTCGACACCCAGTCCTGGCTGTTCGCCGGGCTGCAACATCCCGTCGGCGTAGTGGTAGGCGTGGGGGAAGACACGGTCGGTCTGGTCGCTGTGGCGCATGTATTCCTGAATGCCGAAGTTGTGCACGGCCAAGCCGAAGTGCACGGCCGCACCAAGGTTCACCGGTGACATGTCAGTGGCGCCGTGGCAGCCGGTTCGCACGTGGTACAGCTCGGCCAGGTGGGCAACACGCACCAAGTGGGTCAGCCCTCCGGAGTGTGTCACGGTCATGCGAATGTAGTCGATCAACTGCTCGGTGATCAGCTGCTGACAGTCATAGATGCTGTTGAAGACTTCGCCGACCGCCAGCGGAGTGGTCGTGTGTGAGCGGAGTGTCCGAAAACCCTCCTGGAATTCCGCCGGCACCGCATCCTCCAACCAGAACAGGTTGTAGGGCTCCAGCGCCTGACCCAAGCGGGCTGCTTCGATCGGGGTCAGCCGATGATGCGCGTCATGCAGCAGATGTATGTTCCAGCCGAGCTCCTCCCGCCCCCGACGGAAGAGCTCGGGCAGGTGGTGGAGGTAGGCCTCGGTGGACCAGGTCTCCTCCCGGGGCAGCCCCTCCCCCGCGGGTTCGTAGAACAGATCGCCCCGCCCCACCCCGTAGGTGGACGGCAGACCAGGGACACCGCTTTGCAGTCGCACGGCGTGGTAGCCCATGTCGACGTAGCGTGCGGCGGCTTCCAGGGTCTCCTCGATCCCAGTACCGCTGGCGTGGCCATAGACCATCACGCCCTCTCGGGAGCGACCGCCCAGCAGGTTGTACACCGGCGTGTCCAGCACCTTGCCTCGTAGGTCCCACAACGCCACATCCACTGCCCCGATGGCGGCCATGGTGACCGGGCCGCGGCGCCAGTAGGCACCCTTGTAGAGGTAGTGCCAGGTGTCTTCTATCCGGGAGGGGTCCCGGCCGATCAGCAACGGGATGACGTGGTCGCGGAGGTAGGAGGCCACCGCCAACTCACGTCCGTTCAGCGTGGCATCACCGATGCCGTAGACCCCCTCGTCGGTTTCGATCTTCAGCGTGACGAAGTTTCGCCCCGGCGAGCACACGATCACCCGGGCATCAACAATCTTCATGATTCACCATCCACGGTTGTATCCCCCACTGCCTTCAGAAGTTCCGCTGCTCGCCGGGTCACCTGTTGGGGATGGCCGTCGCCGACAAGCCATCCGCCGACCCCCACCGCCACCGCCCCCGCGCGTAGGAAGGCCGCGGCGTTGCCAGCGTCGATCCCACCCGTGGGGATCAGCGGCACGTTGCTGAGGGGTCCACCCAGGGACTTGACATGGTCTGCGCCGGCAGGACCGGCCGGAAAGACCTTCACGCCTGCGGCACCTGCCCGCCACGCCAGTACCACCTCAGTTGGGGTGAAGGCACCTGGCAGCATAGCCACGCCCCGTGTCGCCGCCCAGGCAACCAGGTCGGGGTCAGTGTGCGGACTGACCAGGTAGTTGGCACCGGCTGACAGTGCCGCAGCGGCCTGCTGGCGTGACAACACCGTACCGGCGCCCAGCTGGATTTGGTCGCCGAACCGCGTGGCCGTTGCCCTGATCGTCTCAAGCGCGGCGGGGCTGTCAAGGGTCACCTCGATGGCCCGGACACCGGCGTCCAGCAGCGCCGCCGCGGTGTTCAACACCGCCGTGGTGCCAAGCCCCCGGGCAATGGCGATGACCCGCCCCTGCGTGACCGCCTGTGGCAGTTCCGGCCGGGCATCGAAGGGATGCTCGTCCACGTCCCTCACCGTCCCTCATCCTGGGTGCTGCGCCGCTCCCAGTCGGGTGAGAACAACTCCAACACGTGGTCGCGGCGGTAGGGATGGGCGGCCTTGGCCTCCCAGTCAACGGCATCCCAGTCGACGTTGAGGCCGATGCCCGGCTCGTCACGCACCTCAACGAAGCCATCGTTCTGTACCACGGGCCGATCAACGATCCGTCGGGCCCAATCAGCGTTGAACTCGTCGAAGGACTCCTGCAGGTAGAAGTTCGGCGTGCAGGCGCCAAGCGTCAACGACACGGCACCACACACCGGCCCCTGGGCGTTGTGCGGCGCGACGACGCCGTAATGCGCATCGACCATGGCGGCGACCTGGCGGGTGCGCCACAGGCCGCCCAGATGCAATGGCTCAGGCTGCAGGATCGAGACCACGTCATGAGCCAGCAGCGAGGCGAATTGCTGAATCGAATGGTAACTCTCGCCGGTGGCCACGGGGATCGGTGAGCGGCGGGCCACCTCAACCACCGCAGCCACGTGCTGGTGGGGAACTGGTTCTTCGAACCAGGCGGGCCGGTATGGGACCAGGCGCTCGGCAACCCGCACCGCCGTGGCCGCGTTGAACCGGCTGTGTGCTTCGATCATCAAGTCGACGTCGGCACCGACGGCCTGGCGGACGGCAGCGACGATGTCGATGGCCAGATCTTCCTCAGCCGGGTCAAGCGTGCGGTGCGCCGCTCCGAAAGGGTCGAACTTCAGGGCGGTGTAGCCCCGCTCGACCGTTGCGGTTGCGCTGGCGGCAAACGCCTGGGGCGTCCGCTCGTGGCGGTACCACCCATTGGCATACACCCGCACCCGATCGCGCACCTTGCCACCCAACAGTTCGTACACCGGCTGTCCCAGTGCCTTGCCGCGGATGTCCCAGCAGGCGACTTCAATGGCCGCGAGCGCTGCTTGATGGATCTGGCCACCGTCGGTATAGACGGCGTGCCCCATGCGCTGGTGCAACGCCTCGACGTGGGCAGGGTCAAGCCCGACGTAGGCGTCACGCAATTCGTGGATGGCCGCCTCGACTGTCTTGGCGAACGCGTTCAACGAGCCCTCCCCGACGCCGCTGATGCCCTCGTCGGTGTCGACCCGTACGAACAGCCAGTTCTTCCACGGGTTGCCCACGATGAACGTGGTGACGTCGCTGATCTTCACTGCCGGGTACGCCGCGGGACCATGTCAGCTTTTCACCGCGCCCATCGCCAGGCCCTTCACGATGTGGCGTTGCACGGTCAGCGTCAGCAGGATCACCGGCAAGCCCATGACCGTTGCAGCAGCGGTGATGGCACCCCAGTTGATCGAGCCGTAGCTCATGAAGTTGAAAACCGCCACCGGCAAGGTCCGGGTGTCGTTGCCGGCAAGCACGATGGAGAACATGAAGTGGTTCCAGCTGAAGATGAACCCGAGGATCGCGCTGGCGGCGATCCCACCCTTGGCCAACGGCAACGCGATGCTGAAGAA
>JBBSNE010000057.1:0-10991 GCA_038232815.1 Euzebyales bacterium
CTACAAGAGGTGACGCGGGACACTGCCGAGCAACTACGGCTTCTTGATGCACGTCTGGATGAGGCGGTTGCCCGGGCCGTAGAACTGTCTTTGTCGGGGGACAGCGGCAAACTCACGGGCCTGGATTCAGATGTGGACGATCTGGTAGCAGAAATGGAGGCGCTGCGTCAGGCGCTGGAAGAAACCGGCGGTGGAACCGCCCAGATGGGAGTTACCTGACATGATCAAGCTCGTTCGTCGCGGTTGGAACTATGTGGTGGCGATGCTCACCGGCCGGTTCAACGAAGCCGCCGACCCCAAGGTCCAGCTGGAACAGGCAATCATCGAAGCACAGGAACAGCACCGCAAGCTGAAGGAGAACGCCGCCAACGTCATCGCCAATCAAAAGCAGACCGAGATGCGGATGAACCGTGCGATGGAGGAGATGGAGAAGATCTCCAAATCCGCCCGCCAGGCGGTGCTGATGGCAGAGGATGCCCAGAAGAAGGGCGATGAAAAGAAGATGGAGGAGTACACGGCCGCCGCCGAGTCCTTCGCCAACCGGTTGATTGCCGTCGAGCATGAGGTCGACAACCTCAAGGCGCTGTCGTTGCAGCAGGCACAGTCAACCGATCAAGCCAAGGCTGCGGTGCAACAGAACTCGACGAACCTGCAGAAACGGTTGTCAGAGCGTCAGAAGCTGCTGAGCCAGTTGGATCAGGCCAAGATGCAAGAGCAGATGAACACGGCCATGACCGCCTTGAACGAGTCGGTGGGACAGAATGTCCCGAGCTTCGACGAGGTCAGGGACAAGATCGAGTCGCGGTATGCCAAAGCCAAGGGTGCTCAGGAACTGCAGGGTGAGTCAGTCGAGGGACGGATGCTGGAGATCGAGCAGGCCGCACTGAACACCGAAGCGCAAGCGCGGCTGTCCAAGATTCGTACCGAACTTGGCCTGGATCACGTGTCGGCAGAAGCCGAGTCAAACCCGCTGGCCACGGCACCGGACACTGGGACCGCGACCGAACCCGCCGCGGGAACCGATACGGGCGGGCCAAGCTAGATCCCACCCAAGCCCGTACAAAGGGACACCCCCAGCGGTAGAACGTCACCGGGTTGAGCCCTTGTCACCAGCTATAGTGCTGACCCTAGCGACCCGCCGTGTCCTCCCCCCCGGCACGGCGGGTCGCTATTTACGTTCGGGCCGCGCTGCAGTTGAACGCGCGGCAGCTCGGGCGGCATCGCAGTGCAGCCGGCATCGCAGTTCGGCGGCTTCGCAGTGCGGCTGCGCCGTCAGTTCGGGCCGCGCGGATGGCCCGCCTGCCGATCATTACGGCCCGACCCTGGCAGACAGGCCAGTTGCACACACCGTGAGAACGTGAAGAATGCCCCAAATGCCCCGACTGAACGTCTTCCCCCGGCGTATTACGCTGCGCGATGCCGCCGTGGCGCTGCTCGCGGGTCTGCTGCTTGCTGGGACAATCGTCATCCCCGCAGCAAGTCAGACCGAAACCTATCCAGACAGCGGCTACACCCGTGTGGTCGACATGACCTTTCCGTTGTCCGGCGACACCACCTACGTCGACAGTTACTTCGACAGCCGCGGGGGTGGGACGCGGACCCACCGGGCCACCGACCTTATGGCCGACAAGATGGTGCCGGTACATGCCACGGTGGACGGAGAGGTCTGCAAGGCCACCGGTATCGATGAGCCGATGCCCTACTACGGCTACGCGTTGACGTTGTGTGGTGACGATGGCCTGGAGTACGGCTACATCCACATCAACAACGACACCCCTGGAACCGACGACGGCCAGGGCGGCCCCGAGAATGCCTACGCGCCCGGGATCAAAGAGGGTGTTCGGGTCGAGCGGGGACAACACATCGCCTACGTCGGCGACTCGGGCAATGCGGAGGGCACGTCGCCCCACATCCATTTTGAGATCTACGACGACGCGATGGACGAGCAGTCGGGACGTCTGAACCCCTATCCGTCGTTGTTGGCCGCAGAAGACCGCGGTGACTATCCCGACTCTCCGGAACCGATGGTTTCGGAGTCCCCGAGCGAGCAGCCGCCCAGTGACGAGCCGTCTGAAGAACCCCCCAGCGAAGAGCCGTCTGAGGAACCGCCCAGCGAAGAGCCCTCTGAGGAGCCAAGCGAGAACCCGTCGTCGGGCGAGCCCTACACCCGACTGTCGGGCCCGACACGACTGCAGACCGCGGTCGCCCTGTCACAATCCAGTTACGACGACGGCCCCAGTGAAGCCGTGATCATCGTGCCGGCGGACAGTCATGTCGAGGCCCTGATCGCAGCACCCTTGGCCGGATTGTTGAACGCGCCGATCTTGCTGAGCGGCCCAGACGGGCTGGACGGTGACGTGATCGCAGAAATCGAACGACTGGGTCCGAAGAGCGCCTACCTGATCGGGTCGACGTCACAACTGACCGAAACGGTCGCTGCCGATGTGACCGCGGCCGGGATCGCCGAGCAGGCACGTATCGTCGGCGCTGACCGGTACGCGTTGAGCGCCGCCGTGGCCGAGGTCGTGTTGTCCCACCCCATCCCCGCCGGAAACGGCATGATCCTCGCTCTGGGCGATGCCGAGGAATCCAGCCGCGCCTGGCCCGATGCCCTGTCCGCCACCGCGCTGGCAGCTCGGACGGTCACCCCCGTGTTGTTGACCGAAGGAGACCGACTGCCCGACGCTGTCGCTGACATCCTGTCGGCACAACGCCCCGGCGTATTGACCGTGGTGGGAGGTACGGCGGCGATCACCGACGCTGTGGCCGACGAAGCCGCCGAGCTTGCCGGTGCTGAAGTTCACCGTTTGGCAGGGGCGACTCGCTACGCCACCAGCGTCGCTGTCGCCGAGGCCGCTCAAGACGCCGGCCTTGCCGATGCCCGCGTCTGGATCGCAACCGGACTGAACTTCCCTGACGCGCTTGCGGCAGGTCCGGCGGCTGCCGTGTCTGGCTCACCCCTGGTGTTGATCGATGGCTTGGACATCGACGGCGCCCCCTCCAGCGCCGGGTGGTTGCAGGACCAAGCTGAAGAACTTGTGGTGGTGGGTGGGGAAGCGGTCATCAGCGACGACGTGGCCGCCGGCCTGTCCCATTGACGGGTTTGTGAGCGGACCCGCAGGGCAAGGTTTGCCTCACGTGTTCCCCCCATTCCCAAGGAGATGACCAGAATGCCCGAATGGTCCGTACCCGGCCTTGACGACGCTGCCGCGGAAAAGGTCCGTACCCATCTGCAGGAACGTCTTGTCGCGCTGATCGATCTGCAGCTGACCCTCAAACACATCCACTGGAATGTTGTCGGTCCGAACTTCATCGGTGTCCACGAGATGCTGGATCCCCACACCGTGGCGATCCGTGCCATGACCGATGAGGTGGCCGAGCGCATCGCCACCCTGGGTGGTGAACCGGTCGGCACGCCGGGACACGTCGCATCGACCCGAACTTGGGATGAGTACGACATCAAGCGCGCGGACGTCCAGACCCACCTGAAAGCCTTGGACAAGGTCTATGACGGGGTCATCGGTGACCACCGCAAGGTTCTGGAGGAACTCGATGACGTCGACCTGGTCAGCCAGGACATGATCATCGGCCAGACCGACAAGCTTGAGTTGTACCAGTGGTTCGTCAGGGCCCATCTGGAGAGCGCCGACGGAACCCTTCCCAGCTAAGCATCTTTGGGTTCGGGCCGGCCGGGGAACGCCTGGCCGGCCTCCTCCTTTTTCGGGATCAACACCTTCCGCGTGAACTCACAGACGATCGTGCCGTCCTGGGTGTAGCCGATGGTTCTGACCCGGACGATCCCACGGTCGGGCTTGGACCGTGACTCCCGGACCTCCAATACCTCTGTTTCGGAGTAGATCGTGTCACCGTGGAATGTGGGGTTGGCGTGCGTCAGCGATTCGACCTCAAGGTTTGCGATCGCCCGACCACTGACATCGGGCACGCTTTGTCCCAGCACCACCGAGTACACCAGATTGCCGACCACCATCGCCTTTCCGTGCGGGGTGGCGGCCGCCGCGTAGTTGTCGTCTGAATGCAACGGATGCTGGTTCATGGTGATGGAGCAGAACAAGATGTCTTCGGCCTGTGTGATCGTCTTACCTGGCCAGTGCTTGTACACGTCCCCGACCTCGAACTCCTCCAGATACCGACCGAACTGCATTGACTGACCTCCACGTATTGGTGACAAACGGTTCGGTCAGCTTAGGACGGGAAAGCGAGGATCCGGGTGGGTGTCCCGTCCGGTCGCCGCCAGCATGAACGACGCGTCATCCAGGGTGGTGGGGCGTGGGCCGTCCAACAGCCCGTCCAGGATGTCGACGGTGATGGCGAGACCCGCGGCCGTCGTGGCTGGCCGCCGAGCCGTCGCCCGGCACAGATCGACGTGATGCACGGTCAGTTCCAGCACCCGGGTCGCGGTGAACTCCTCCACTGCCATCGGTCCCCGGAATGTATGGATCAGCCGGTCAGCCGGCAGGTCCTGCGTGCGGTCCAGGGTTGTGCGCCACGCCTGGCGAAAGACCTCGGGCAGGGCGGTCGTGCCGTGGGACGCCGCATCGGCCCGGGCACGGTCGGCGACACCAGCCGCCGCGGCTTCGGTGTCGAAGTCGAAGTAGGAGACACGGTCACAGACTGGCTCGTCGCCTTCCACGGGTTGGTCGAGATATGAGGTGATCCGGTCGGCCCCTCGCACCAGATGGGCCACCAGTTCTGCGACGGTCCATTCACCAAGCCCGGGCTGTTTCCAATTGACGGACTCAAGTCCGTCGATCGTGGCCTCCACCGCTGCCGCTTCTTGTGCAAATGCTCGCATCGCCGTCATGCCCGCATCATGCCGCAACGGCGCGGGCCTGTTGCTCTTTGCTGATGCCGCCAGGTTGGGCCAACGGACACAGTCGGGTAACAATGCACACATGACCACGACCACAACCCCGGCAGGCCCACCGGACGCCGCCGCTGACGACCACAACGAAGCGGCCAGGACGATCGTGGCTGCCGCCCGGGATGTCGTCGACACGGCGCTGGCACGGTTGGCTCGTGACAGCCACGATCAGGACGGCACGTTCAGCGTGGGGTTGATGGACCGCGAGCAGCAACTGGCCTATGACCTGGCCAGCGCGGCGTCGCGGGTGAGCGCCGCGGAACAGATGCTGTCCTACGGGCGAGAGGGGGAGTACGAAGGGCAGTTGGCTCTGGCGTTTGCGGGGGAGATGGCTGCTGATCTGACCCAGCGCATGGCGGGGCGGGAATCCGACTGGGCGCTTGAGGACTTGGCGGCCTGGAACGGTGATTCCTTCGCCACCGCCTTGCGGCAGGCACGTTCGCCGGCGTTGTTGGAGGCACTGGGGGACCGGGCCTTGGACAGTCCGGAACTGCCACGTCATCTGGACGACGACATGCAGATGGTACGGGGGACGTTCAAGGATTTCGCTGAGAACAACGTCATGCCGGTTGCCGAACGCATCCACCGTACCGACGCCGACATCCCCGACGAGATCATCACCGAACTGGCGGCGATGGGCTGTTTCGGCCTGTCCATCCCCGAGGAACACGGCGGGTTTGCTCAAGGCGACAGCGAGGACGACTTCATGTCGATGGTCGTCGTCACCGAAGAATTGTCCCGCGGTTCGTTGGGCGCCGCCGGATCGTTGATCACCCGCCCGGAGATTTTGTCCAAGGCATTGATGGTGGGGGGAACCTCCGAACAGAAGGAGCGCTGGCTGCCCGCCATCGCCGCCGGCGAGTTGATGTGTGGCGTCGCGGTGACCGAGCCGGACTACGGCTCTGACGTCGCCGGCATCAAGGTGACTGCCGAGCACACGCCTGGCGCGCAGGCGGTGACCGGGGGTTCGAAAGGGGGCGGCGCCCCCTTGGGGGACAAGGTCGCGGCCACCAAGGATGGGGACGGCTACGTCATCAACGGCGTCAAGACCTGGTGCACCTTCGGCGGCAAGGCCAACCTGTTGATGGTGTTGGCCCGTACCGACCCCGACCGCGATAAAAGGCACCGGGGTCTGTCGTTGTTCGTGGTCGAAAAACCTTCCTTCCCCGGTCACTCCTGGGAGCATGAGTCCCCGTTGGGTGGCCGCATGGAGGCCAAGGCGATACCCACGATCGGCTACAGGGGGATGCACAGTTTCGAGATCAGTTTCGAGGACTATCGGGTCCCAGGCTCCAGCCTGGTCGGAGGCGAGGAACAACTGGGCCGCGGCTTCTACCTGCAGATGGACGCCTTCGCCAACGGTCGACTGCAAACCGCGGCACGGGCCAACGGGGTGATGCAAGCGGCGTTTGAGGCCGCCGTCGCCTATGCGTCACAGCGCCATGTGTTCGGTGTCCCGCTGGGATCCTACGGCCTTACCAAGACCAAGTTGGGTCGGATGGCCGCGACCATTGCCGCCAGCCGAGCCCTGTCGTATCAGGCGGCCGCCCTGCTGGGACGGGGTGAGGGGCAAATGGAAGCCTCGATGGTCAAGTCCTTTGCCTGCCTTGCCGCCGAATGGGTCACCCGCGAGGCGTTGCAGATCCACGGTGGTTACGGCTACGCCGAGGAGTACGCGGTCAGCCGTTACTTCGTCGATGCACGCGTGTTGTCGATCTTCGAAGGAGCGGATGAAACGCTTGCGTTGCGGGTAATCGTTCGGAAGTTGCTGCACGACGCAAACCGCTAGGTCGACCTACCATTGAGAGCCAACCCCAGCCAGCGAACAACGACAGGAGCCGCCTCGATGGTGCTCGAAACGATCCGCAGCCCGCACGACCTCAAAGCGCTCTCCTTTGACGATCTTGAGGTGTTGGCCGCACAGATCAGGACGTTCATAGTGGACGCGGTTGCAAAGACCGGTGGGCACCTGGGATCCAATCTTGGCGCTGTCGAACTGACCCTGGCACTGCACCGCGTGTTCGACTCACCGCGCGACACCTTGTTGTGGGACACGGGCCACCAGGCCTATGTACACAAGATCGTGACGGGCCGGAGGGAAGGGTTCGCCCAGTTGCGACAGGCGGGCGGTCTGTCCGGGTACCCCAGTCGTGAGGAATCCCCACACGACGTCATCGAAAACAGCCATGCATCCACCTCACTGTCGTGGGCGTTCGGTCTGGCAAACGGTCGTCATGATCGCCCCGGTGCCGGGCGTGTGGTGGCCGTCATCGGCGACGGTGCCCTGACCGGAGGCATGGCCTATGAGGCGCTGAACACAATCGGCCATCTGCAGGTCCCCGTCATCATCGTCTTGAACGACAACGGTCGATCCTATGACAAGACCGTGTCGCGTCTGGCCAACGAGGTCAGCCGGGTCCGGTTCAGCAAGCCTTACGTCCGGGCACGTCGGACCTTCGACCCGATGATGCACAAGATGCCGTTTGCCGCCCGGGTGGCCGATGCCGGCCTGAATGCCATCAAGGCCGTCGTGTCAGAGGACCCGGCCCTCCAGGGTTTCGTCGAGGCGTTGGGTATCCGCTACCTGGGACCCATCGACGGGCACAATCACGAAGCGCTGGAGCGGGCCTTTGGCGTGGCCGCGGGTCAAGGCCGTCCGATGTTGGTCCATGTCCTGACGCAGAAGGGCAAGGGCTACGCGCCGGCCGAGGTCGACCGGGAAAAGAAACTGCACGACACCTCTGCCTTCGATGTGGCAACGGGGCGGGGGCTGAAGCAAAAGCCCCGGACTTGGACCCAGGTGTTCAGCGACGGCTTGGTCGATGTGGCCGCCCGCCACGACGACGTGATTGCCATGACGGCCGCGATGCCCGGATCGACCGGCCTGCTGCCGGTGATGGCGCGGTTCCCGGATCGGGTCATCGACGTCGGGATCGCCGAGCAGCACATGGTGACCTCCGCCGCAGGACTTGCGCGGGAGGGAAAGGTGCCTGTCGTCGCGGTGTACTCCACCTTCTTCAGCCGGGCATTCGACCAGGCCAACCTTGACGTCGGCCTGCACAACGAACACGTGGTGTTCTGCTTCGACCGGGCGGGGATCACCGGGGACAACGGGCCCAGCCACCACGGGGTGTTGGACCTCAGCCTGTGCCTGCGGATTCCCGGCATGACGGTGTTCGCGCCCTCCTCGGAGCAGGAACTGCTGGGCATGCTGGACGCTGCCATCACCATGGAGGGGCCGGTCAGCTTGCGGTTTCCCACCGCCGCCGCAGTCCAGCGTGACGGCGCCGGTGGGGGTCTGACGGCCAACCGGCTGCGTGACGGAGGGGACCTGGCGATCGTCGCCATCGGTGATCGCGTCGAGGCAGCGCTTGAAGCTGCGGATCTGTTGGCCACCGACGACATCCAGACAACCGTGTGGGACCCCCGGGTCATCCGGCCGGTGGATCCGATGATGCTGGAGGACCTTGCTGGCCACGAACTTATTGTCACCGTCGAGAACGGCGTGGTCAACGGCGGCGCGGGCGCCTACATCGCCGATCGCCTGGTGGAACTGACCGGAGTCATGCAGGCGCCGCGGGTCCTGCGCCTTGGGGTGCCCGACTCCTACATCGCCCACGCCAAGTCCGACCGTATCCTGGCCGAGTTGGGCCTGGACGCCGCCGGGATCGACGCGATGATCCGCAAGACCTTGGGGGTCAGCGGCGGTCGGCCATGAACGGCCACCGTTTGCGGACCCGGGTGACCTCGTCAGGGTCAACATCCCCCAGCAAGATGGTCTCAGTCTCCGATGCGCTGGCCAAAACGTTGCCCATGGGGTCGATGATCACCGAATCACCGGCGTAGTCCAGGTCGTTGCCGTCGGTCCCGACGCGGTTGACCGCCGCGACATAGGCCTGGTTCTCGATGGCACGGGCTTGGAGCAGGGTCTGCCAATGGGCGCGGCGGGCCCGTGGCCAGTTGGCGACCACGACGTACAGATCGGTGTCTGCGGCGGTGGCCCAGAACTCATCGGCGAACCGTAGGTCATAGCAGATGAAGAAGGTCGTGCGCACGCCGTCGATGTCCGCCGTCAGGAACTGGGTGCCGGCTTGGTAGTGCTCGTTTTCACGGGAATAGCTGAACGGGTGGATCTTGTCGTAGTGCCCCACCACCCCATCGGGGCCGGCCAGGACCAGACGGTTCGTGGGTAGCGGGTCGCCGGTGATCGCCATCGACCCGGCAAGGTGGATGCCATGGGTCGACGCCTGTTCGACCATCCACGCCACGGTCGTCCCGTCGGGGTCCTCCGCGATCTCATCGGCGGCCATGGAAAAGCCCGTCGGAAACATCTCTGGTAACAACGCCAAACCGGCCCCCGCGCCTGCGGCTGCCCACAACCGGTCGGCGAAGCGTCGCCGGTTGGTCTCGTGATCCTCCCACATCAGGTCGGACTGGATCGCAGCAATACGCATGGGGACTCCCGAAGGTCAAGGGGTTGTCTGCGATGATAGTCGTCGCAGCCCGGCGTCGGTGCACCGGCTGTGACCCTCGGTGTGGCCGGGCTCAGGCTCGCGGCATCGCGTCCATGCCCGCTCGAAGGCGTTGCAGGCCTTCCTCCAGCAGGACGTCGGTCTTACAGAACGCAAAGCGGACATGTCCTTGACCGTCGCGTGGATCGGTGTGAAACCCGGAGACCGGAATGGCTGCGACCCCGACCTGGGCGGGTAGACGCAGGCAGAAATCGACATCGTCGTCAAACCCCAGGGGCCGGATGTCAGCCATCACGAAATAGCTGCCGTTGGAGGGGGAAACTCCAAAACCCAGGTCGGTCAATCCGGTAGAAAGCCGGTCACGACGGTTTGCATATCCCTGTGCCAGCGGATCGAAGTAGTCCGCGCCCCAGCCAAGCGCCTGCGCTACCCCATGTTGGAACGGTGTACCCGACGTGAAGGTGACCCATTGCTTGGCCGCACGGATGGCGTCGGTCACCGCTGCCGGGGCGCAGGCCCAACCGACCTTCCAACCCGTCACCGAAAATGTCTTGCCCGCCGATGAGATCCGGACCGTCCGCTCTCTCATGCCGTCCACAGTGGCGATCGGAACGTGGGGGACCCCGTCGTAGGTGAGGTGTTCATAGACCTCATCGGTGACGACCAGGACGTCGTTGGTGATCGCGATGTCGGCGATCGCCTGCAGCTCGTTGGTGTCAAAGACCTTGCCGGTGGGATTATGCGGCGTGTTCAACAGAATTGCCTTGGTCTTCGCGGTGACCGCCGCCCGCAGGTCAGAAGGATCAAAGCGCCACACGCCCTTGTGGTCGGGTCGAAGTTGAACCGCGCGGACAACCCCGCCGGCCATCGCTACCGCCGGTGGATAGACGTCGTAGACGGGTTCGAAGACCACGACCTCGTCGCCGACATCGAGCAGGGCCTGGATGGTCGCGAACACTGCCTCGGTCGCGCCGGTCGTGACGGTCACTTCGGTGTCGGCGTCGTAGTCCAGCGCGTAGTGGCGAGCGGCGTGAGCGGTGATGGCCTGGCGCAGGGAGGGAATGCCGTGGCCGGGCGCATATTGGTTGTGCCCGGCGTCCATCGCGTCCTGCGCCGCCGACACCAATGCCTTTGGGGCGGGAAAGTCGGGGAACCCCTGCCCCAGGTTGACGGCATCATGGGCCAGCGCCAACGCCGACATCTCGGTGAAGATCGTGGTGCCGAAGCCCTGCAACTTCGCCGTCAGGTAGTCAGTTCGTCCCGAGCTCATATCCACGCTCGACTGTAGCGGACCGGGGGGAGTCGCTGTGGGGCGGGTCAGAACGCCGCGCCCCGGGAGGTTTGTGATGTTTGGGTCGCTGGGGCGGACATAGGCGACAAGCCGTGGGAGGGGTCGGCCGCGCCCCGGGAGGTTTGTGATGTTTGGGTCGCTGGGGCGGACATAGGCGACAAGCCTGGGGGCGGGTCAGCTGGTCGCCACCATCCCCGCTGCTTCACCCCGTTGGGCGATGACATCGGCCATCTTCCGGCTGGCTTCGTCGATCATCACGTCACCGAACATCACCGCCCCGGTGGCCTGTTCATCGGTTGCCCTGGCGTAGGCGGCAAGAAGGTCGGTGGCGTGGTCAAACTCTTCC
>JBBSNE010000058.1:0-10983 GCA_038232815.1 Euzebyales bacterium
CGATCACATACCCGTTGGCGGAATAGCTGGAAGCCGCCCAGGCGAACCCCTGGTCGATGAACAGTTCCCGCAACGGCGGGTTCTGCACGACCAGTTCGGGAATTTGGGGGCCCACGAAGCCGTGGGCGTACAGGACCAGGGTCCCGTTCCAGTCGTCCGGCACCTCGATGCGGTATCCCGATTCCTCCCCTTCGACGGTGACGGTTCCCGCAAACGTGGTTGCGCCCGGCAGGGCTTCGAAGTCCTCCGCCGGATCGACGATGACGTACTCCGGGGCCTCCTGCGCGGCCACGGGCAGTGTCAGAAGACTCGCCACAAGAAGAAAAACGGACGCAACAGCAACACGGGATCGGCTCATGACGGGGCAGCATCCACCACCTGCCCGTCCAAACCAAATCTTCCTGACCGGCAGGTGAACGACGTCGGGCCGACAGGCGACCAGCGGTCATCCACGGTGCCATTCTGGGCGGGCGGTCACCCTGCCTGTGTCACACCCCACGGGTAGCGTTGTGGGTGCCCATGACTGCTTCAGAACCTGCCTCGGTCCTCCGCGTCTCCGGCGCCCGGGAACACAATCTCAAAGACGTCTCGATAGAGATCCCCCGGGATGCCCTGGTGGTCTTCAGTGGCCTGTCGGGGTCCGGCAAATCCAGCCTGGCGTTCGACACCATCTATGCCGAGGGGCAACGGCGCTACGTCGAATCCCTCAGCGCCTACGCACGGCAGTTCTTGGGTCAGATGGACAAGCCGGACGTCGACTTCATCGAGGGGTTGTCGCCGGCGATCTCGATCGATCAGAAGACCACCTCAAAGAACCCCCGTTCGACCGTCGGGACGATCACCGAGGTCTATGACTACCTGCGACTGCTGTTCGCCCGGATCGGCAAACCCCACTGTCCCGAGTGTGGTCGGCCCATCGAGCGACAGTCGGCCGAGCAGATCGTCGACCAGTTGGAGCAGATGCCAGAGGGCGAACGCTTCATGGTCCTGGCACCCGTCGTCCGGGGACGCAAGGGCAACTACACCACGCTGATGAAGGAGTTGTCGGCCAAGGGATTTGCTCGGGGACGGGTCAACGGCGAGATCGTGGATCTGGCCGACCCGCCCGACCTGGCCCGCTACGAACAGCACGACATCGAGGTCGTCGTCGACCGTCTGGTGGCCAAACCCGACATTCGGCGGCGGTTGAACGACGCGATCGAACAGGCGCTGAACCTTGCCGACGGTCTGGCGGCCATCGTTACCGTTCCCACCGAGGGGGAAGGGGTCACCACGGTGTTCAGCGAGCACCTTGCCTGCCCCTACGACGGGTTGTCGTTCGACAAGTTGGAGCCCCGGTCCTTCTCGTTCAACACGCCGTACGGAGCCTGCACCGCCTGTGACGGGTTGGGCATCCGCAAAGAAGTCGACCCAGAACTGGTGATCACCAGTCAGGACGACTCGCTTGACGACGGTGTGCTGGTGCCGTTTTCCACCGGCCCGCAGCAGCGCTACTTCTCCCAGGTGCTGGCCTCCATCGGCGCCAAACAAGGCTTTTCGACCGCCACCCCGTGGAAGAAGCTGAAGGCCTCCGACCGCCGCGTCCTGCTGCACGGTCTGGATGACAAGGTCCACGTCAGCTACACCAACCGCTACGGGCGCAAGCGCAGCTACAACGCCACCTTCGAAGGCGCCATCCCGTGGCTGCAGCGCAAATATCTCGAGACTGACTCCGACTACCAGCGTGACAAGATCGAGGAGTACATGCGGGAGGTGCCGTGCCCGACCTGCAAGGGTGCCAGGCTCCGTCCCCTCCCACTGCATGTGTTGATCGACGGCAAGTCGATCGCCGAGGTGGCGGCGATGTCCATCCAGGACAGTGAGTCCTTCTTCGGTCAGGTCGAGTTGAACGCCCGGGACAGCATGATCGCCGAGCCAGTGCTGAAAGAGATCAACGAGCGCTTGCGGTTCCTGTTGGACGTGGGGCTTGACTACCTGACGCTCAGCCGCGCAGCCGGGACCCTCGCGGGTGGTGAGGCGCAGCGCATCCGGCTTGCCACCCAGATCGGCTCGGGTTTGGTGGGCTGCCTGTACGTGCTGGACGAACCCTCCATCGGGTTGCACCAGCGCGACAACGAACGGCTGATCGACACCCTGGTCCGGTTACGCGACCTGGGCAACACCGTTATCGTGGTCGAGCACGATCGTTCGACCATGGAGGCCGCCGATCATGTGGTCGAGATCGGGCCGGGGGCGGGGGAACACGGCGGCCAGATCGTCCATTCGGGTTCGCTCGACGATCTGCTTGAGTTGGAGGAATCGATCACCGGGCAGTACCTGTCCGGCAAAAAGTCGATCCCGGTGCCGGACACACGCCGGAAGGTGAAAAAGACAAAGGCGATCACCGTGCGCGGCGCGCGCGCCAACAACCTGGACAACGTGACCGTCAAGTTCCCGTTGGGGGTCTTCACGGCGGTCACCGGCGTCAGCGGCAGCGGCAAGTCGACGTTGGTCAACGACATCTTGAAGTCAGTGTTGATGCGTCACGTCTACGGGTCACGGGTTGTCCCGGGAGCGCACCGCAAGGTCGAGGGGCTGGATCTGGTCGACAAGGTCGTCGGCATCGACCAGTCACCCATTGGTCGCACCCCGCGGTCCAACCCGGCGACCTACACGGGTGTGTTCGACCACATCCGCAAGTTGTTCGCCGCCACGCAAGAGGCAAAGGTCCGTGGCTACCAGCCGGGGCGGTTCAGCTTCAACGTCAAGGGCGGGCGGTGTGAGAACTGCAAGGGGGACGGGACGATCAAGATCGACATGCAGTTCCTGCCCGACATCTACGTCCCGTGTGAGGTGTGCAAGGGCGCCCGGTACAACCGCGAAACCCTGCAGGTGCACTACAAGGGCAAGACCATCGCCGACATCCTGGACATGTCGATCGAGGAGGGTCTGGGGTTCTTCACCAACCTGACCGCAATCCGCAGCCACATGGAAACCCTGGTGGACGTCGGTCTGGGGTACGTCCGTCTGGGCCAGCCCGCAACGACCCTGTCCGGCGGGGAAGCGCAGCGGGTGAAGCTTGCCAGCGAGCTGCGCAAGCGGCAGACCGGCCAGACCGTCTACATCCTGGACGAGCCCACGACGGGACTGCATTTCGACGATGTGCGCAAGTTGCTTGAGGTGTTGCACCGCCTGGTGGACAAGGGCAACACCGTCATCGTGATCGAACACGATCTGGAGGTGGTCAAGACCGCCGATTGGATCATCGACCTGGGTCCCGAAGGTGGATCCGGCGGCGGGACGATCGTGGGGGAGGGCACACCCGAGCAGATCGTCGATACGCCGAACAGCTACACCGGGAAGTTCCTGGCCCCGTTGCTGACCGGGTGACGATTCGCCCTTCCGACGCAGAACGGCGGTCGACGGACGTGCACAGCGCCGATGTCGTCGTCGTCGGTGGGGGACCGGCTGGCCTGACGGCCGCCCTGCTTGCCGCCAGGGCGGGGCACTCCGTGGTGTTGGTCGAGGCCTCGTCCCGGCTGGGCGGAATGGCGGCCAGCCCGACCGTGGCCGGACAGCGGGTGGATCTGGGCAGTCATCGACTGCATCCCAGCGTGTCACCGGTGTCGCACCGCCTGTTGGAGGAGTTGCTGGGCGACGACCTGCAAACGCGACTGCGTCATGGGCGATTGCATTTGGACCGACGTTGGGTCGGTTTCCCGTTGCGGGCCGGTGACCTGGTGCGGTCTGTCCCCACCCGCACGGCGGTTGCCATCGGCTGGGATCTGGCCACCGGGTCGCGGCGTCAGGAAACCCCCGATGACAACTACGCTGAAGTCGTCAGAGCCCGACTGGGCCCAACCGTGTTGGACCGCTTTCACGGCCCCTACGCTCGCAAGGTGTGGGGTGTGGAACCGCAGCAGCTGAGCGGTTCGTTGGCTCGTCGCCGCATTTCGTTGACCGGTGCGGGGGACGTTGTGAAGCGGTTGCGTCGCAGCCGGACTCCCCAGGGACGCACGTTTTTGTACCCAAAGCTCGGCTACGGACAGATCGTCGACCGGCTGGCCGAGACGGCGATGGAGGCCGGCGTACAGGTGATGACGTCCACCCGGACCGTTACGGTGACGCCCGATCTGCACGCCCCCAGTGTTGGGTTGGATGACGGGACCCTTGTGCAGGCAGGAAGGGTGCTGTGGACGGCAGCTCCCCAGGTGTTGTTGCGGGCGGCCGGGACGCCGGCCCCGGGTGTGCTTCGCCATCGGGGGGTGGTGGTGGTGTATCTGGTGCTGGAGATACCGAACTACTCAGAATGGGATGCGCACTACATCCCAGATTTGGACGTGCCGTTCGTGCGTTTGAGCGAACCCAAGAATTATCGGGACGGCCCCGATCCGCCCGGCCGGACCGTCCTGTGCGCCGAAATGCCAAGCCAGGTCGGCGACGCGGTCTGGCGCGCCAGTGATGGGCAACTGCAGGCGTTGGTGCTTGACGGGATGGGCCGCCTTGGTTTGTCCGTTCCCGCACCCGTTCAGGTCAGCACGATCCGCCTTCCGCGGGTCTACCCCGTCTACGACAATTCCGGAGCCGCCGTGGCCGGCCGGTTGGTTGCCATGGCCGAACAACTGCCCGGGGTCACCTTGTTGGGACGCCAGGGCCTGAGCGTGACCGACAACCTGCACCATGTCATGGACATGGCGTGGGCGGCCGTGGACTGCCTGGGGGCCGACGGTGCATGGGACGATGCCCGGTGGCGACTGGCCCGCGCGCGGTTCGACACACACATTGTTGAAGACTGACAGTTTGTGGCCGCTTCAGGACAGCGCATCCGTGCGGCGCAGGACCAAGAACCACGTCAACAGCCCCGACAGGGCCACCAGCACCAGCGATACGACGCTGGCTTCGGCCCAAAATGCGTCTGATGTGGCTGACCAGACATCGGTTGCCAGCGTCCTGAACCCGGGGGGGCTCAACAACAACGTGGCCGGTAGCTCCTTCAGCACGGACAGCAGTACCAAGCCCGCCCCGGCAAGAAGTGACGGGGCCATCAGCGGCAACTCGATACGCCACAGGCGCCGTAGCCGCCTGGCGCCAAGTGTCCGGGACACCTCCAGGACGTCGTCCGGCACTGCGGCCACCGCGACCTGGGCGGCACGCAACGACTGAGCGCCGAAGTGGATCACGTAGGCCACGATCAGCAGCGGGAGAGTCTGATACAGCACCGAGGCAACCAGTGCAGAGCTGCGTAGCACAAAAAAGGACAGGCTCAATGCGATAATCAGCCCAGGAATGGCGAACCCGGTCACCACCAAGGCGTTGGCGGCCTCAGCCGAGCGTCCCCGCTGACGAGCCGTCAAAAACGCCACGGGGAGCACGACCAGAGTTGCGAAGGCCGCGGCCAAGATGCCTGCGCTGGCGCTGCCAAGCATGGGTGCGATCAGTTGCCCGGGATCGGCGATGACGGAACCCGCTCGAGTTGTTCCGTTGGCGATGCCCCGAACCGCCCAATAGACCAGCACGGTCATGGGTCCGACCAGCGCGGCGACGGCCAGGCCCGCGGTCGCCAGCAGGACGGGCAAACGCCAGCGTCCGAGTGGCCATTGCAAGCCTCCCCGGCCCTGGTGCACGGCGACGGCACCCGCTCCACTCATCCGACGGGCGGCGCCCCGTTCCAATGCCGTCGTGAGCAGCGCCAACATGCCGAGTTGTAGTGCCAGTGCGGTCGAAACCGGGCGATCCAAAAGGTTACCGAAGATCACCCTGGTGAGGGTGTCATAGCGAAGCAACTGCGGCAGCCCGAAGTCCGAGACCGCATACAAAAAGACCAACAACGAGCCGGCCAACACCGCCGGAACGATCTGCGGCAGGACGACCAGACGAAAGATCGCGCGGGGTGTCCGTCCCAGCAGTTGGGCCGACTCTTCGAGGTTTGCAGGAAGATGACGCAGGCGTGCCGCAACCAAGAGGTACACATAGGGGTAGGTCAACAGCGACATGATCGCCCACGCTGCCCAAAATCCTTCCACCACCGGCAGGGACAGACCGACGACCTGGTCGGTCAGACCGCCCGGCGACAATGCTGCCTGCAACGTGAACGCGCCGATGTAGGAGGGCAGGACCAGTGGCAGGGCCAGCACGACAGCCCACAACCTTGCCAGTGGCAGGTTGGTTCTGGTGACGATCCAAGCGGCAGCGGTTCCCAACAACGCGGTCGTCGCTGAGACGCTGACGGCAAGCAGCACACTGCGTCCCAACGGCCCCAGGTTGAGCGGGTCCCTGAACGCCTCGAGCATGGGTGAACCGAGTACCACCGACTGTTGCAACAAGAACATGATCGGGGCGGCGAAGCCGACAGCAATGACCAGGCCGACCACCCGAACGATCGTGACCGACCCGTTGCGCCGCGGCACGACGACGCGGTCGCGATGCCGATCATCGACCTCAGCCGGCAAGCCCACTGTTTCTGATCATCTCCAGGGTGTCCTCGAGGCTGCCCAGGTCGTCCAGCGCAACGGCGGGGACGTCGAGGGTGTCCAGGGGGGGAATGTCTGTGGCGGGCTCGGCGCCCTGGGCCAAGGGGTATTCGAACGTCTCCTGGGCGAAGTAGGCCTGGGACTCCGCATTGAGTAGGAAGTCGATCAGCTGCTGTGCCTCGTCGACATGCTGCGTCCCCTCCACGACGCTGATCGGCGAAGCGATCACCAGGGCTCCGATGTCGTCGCCTGGGAACAGGTGGTTGCGCGACGCAACGTCTGGGTCCTCGTCCAAGAAGCGATAGTTGTAGTAGTGGTTGACCAACCCCATCGGGACCTCACCACGACCGACTGCCTCCACGATCGCGTTGTTGTTCGCATACGTCGGGGCGTCGGTGGCAACCAGTCCGTCCAAGAAGGCCACAGCGCGCTGACGACCCTCGCGTGCGACCATCGCCGTGATGAAATCCTGAAAGCTGCCGTTGGAGGGTGCCACCGCCACTTGGCCGGCAAGCGGCGGTTCGGTGACGTCGAACACCGATCCCGGTAGATCGGCCGCATCGACAAGATCCTGGTTGTACACCAGCACCCGTTGCCGGCCGCTGACCCCAACCCACTTGCCCTCGTCATCCCGGAAGCGCTGGTCCACCGACTCGAGTGTGTCCGTGGACAGCGATGCCAGTCGATCATGGTCAGCAAGAAACTCAGTCGCGCCGGGGGACTGGCTGTAGAACACGTCGGCCGGCGTGCGGTCGCCCTCCTGCTGGATCAGCAGGGCCAATTCCGCGGAGTCGCCGTAGCGGACCTCCACCGATATGCCGGTTTCTTCAGCGAATCGGTCCAGGATCGGCCCCACCAAGTTCGATGTCCGGCCGGAATAGATGGTGACGGTGTCCCCGCCCCCGCCCGTGCCACACCCACCCAAGGCCAGGATCATCAAGAGCTGGATCAGCAGCAACGCCGGTGCAAGACAGCGACGCCACCTCATTCGCTGGCGGGTGCACTTCCCGACGAACTTCCGGAGCTACTGCCCGAGGATGAGCTGCCATCGCTGGGCCCGATCTCGCGGACCCCGGCCCCGTCATCACCCCCACAGGCTGATACCGCGAGCACAAGGGTCACCAGTGCCGCACCAAGACGGGCTGCGTAAGTCGAACGTGTCATGCGATCATAGTAAGGTAAGCCATACCTAAGATGCAATCTGCCTCGGGTTGAGTTGCCGCCACACCGTGGGCAGCACCGCACGGAGGTAGCGAGCCAGACGGACGAATGATTCCCCGGATTCACGAAAGCGGTAGTCGATGGACACCTCGTCGTAGCCAAAGCCCTTTGACAGCAAATCGATCGTCAGTACCTGGGCGTAGTTGTAGTCATGCGGTATGTGTGCGGCGGCTGCAGCGGCGGGCGACAAGGCCCGGTAGCCAGATTGCCCATCACTGAGTGGGCGGCGAACGGTCCAGCGTAGCCACGCGGTCAACACCAGGTTGCCGATCCGACGGTGGGGGTGCATACGGTCGATGCGACCGGTGAAGCGGCTGCCGACGACGTATTCGGCCTGGCCCGAAAGAATGGGCGCGACCATCTGCGGTAACTGGGCGGGATCGTATTCGCCATCGGCGTCACAGAACACCACGGCGCCCGGTTGAAATCGCAGCGCGAATGACAGTCCTGTCCGGACCGCCGCTCCCAATCCCTTGTTGTGGTCGTGCGGCACCACGGTTGCGCCGGCCGCCCGGGCCTGCGCAACCGTGTCGTCGTCACTGCCGTCGTCGATGACCACGACGCGCACCGGATGTCCAGCAACGGTTGCGGGGGCGCGCCGAATGACCCCGGCAACTCGTGGCCCCTCGTTGTGGGCCGGCAGGAACAACACGACCGGGCCATGTTTGACCGAACCAATCCGACGTTGGGTAGGACGCCCCAGACGCAGCCGTCCCCACATGGACGGTGCCGGCCACACCGCCCCGACGACTCCCGAGGTCAGGCTGTACACCGTCTTCAGGGCGTGCATCGACACCGCGGTGGCGGCAGCGGTGGCCGGCGGGACTCCGACCGCGATCAGACCGCCGGCGGCGGCTGCCTCATAGGTTCCGATCCCGCCGGGCGTCACCGCAACCAGTTGTGCGCCGACGGCGGCGGCCAAGACGATCACGGCCTCCGCCGGTGACAACGACACCCCGAACCAGGCAGCAACCTGCCAGACCAAAATCGCCTCCAGGCCCCACGCGGCGGTGGTCAACGCCACGGTGACGGCATCAGGAGCACGAAGTGCCGAGGCCGCCCGCCGCCGGTACCACAGGGCCCATAGGGCGGTCAGACCCAGGGCCACCAGCGCCAGCGCCGCAACGATACCGGTCGGTCCAAGCAGCGACGCCAGCAACAGTGGTGCGGCCGCCGCGCCCAACAGCAGCAGCGCAACAACGTCGGCGGTTCGCAACAGGACCGTCGATGCCGTCGCGTCAGCCGGGTCCACCCCGGCACGGCGGACCACGGACACGACCCGAAGCGGTTCTCCCAGGCGCAACGGCAAGACGTGGTTGGCCGCCAAGGCCACGTGGATACCAGCCAAGGCGTGGGGGAGTGGCAGTTGCGGCATGACCCGCTGCCACGCAAGTGCTCGAAGCCAAAACGCCGTGCCGAAGCCGCCGATCGACAGCATCAGGCCGACCGCGTCGCCAAGTGCGATGCCCATGGCGCTGCGGACCTGATCACCGTCCACAGTGCTCCACAGTCCCATGACGGCAGCCACGCTCAACGCCGTTGTCAGGACGGCCACCGCGGCAGCGGGAGCCTGCCGTAGGCGCTTCACACGACCGCCTGCCTGTCAGATCCGGTCAACGGCGGCTGTGCCACAGGTTCAAACGGCTGTGCCCCCGCGGACGACCTGCGCCGAACCAGCCGGGCCGCCCAGACGGCACTCGCCAGCAGGGCAACACCCCAGGCAGCCAACCACAGATCAGCGGTCAGCCCACCGCTCAACCCGTCGGGCATCATCCATGAAAGCAGTCGGTACGGCCATGACCGTGTCTGGGCAAAATCCACGATCAGCGTTCGCCGGCCGGTGGATGCCTCGATGGCCAGCCACAACCAATTGATCAAGCCAGCGACAACTCCAGCGCCTACGAAGACTCCAACAAAGCGTAGTCGCTGTGCCGCCACCGCCAGCGCCACGGCGAGCAAGGGAAGGACGGCGACGATCTGGCGGCCTGGAACCCACCAGCCATGCATTGTCAGGGCAACAAACGTTGCCACACACCAGCCGGTGAGGACGGGTGCCAACAGGATCGCACGGTGTCGCACTCGATCCGTGATGACGACCGCGATCGCGGCCGGAGTGGCCAGCCATGCCGGAGACCACGTGGCAATGCCGAATGAACGGTCGACCAACAGGCCGATCAGTCTCCGGGAACGGCCTACAACGTCTGGACTTGTCCCGACGACGCTGAACTCCCCCGTATCGATGAAATGATCGCCGGCGGCATAGACCGTCCAGCCGCCGTAGTGGATGTGGTGAAACATCAGGTAGGCCGTCGCAGCCATCAGCAGCACGACCCCGCCGGTCACGATCAACGGTCGCTGCCGTGTTCGCCACAGCTGCCAGGCCGCACCAAGTGCGAGCACCACAGCCAGGGGCACATACTTGACCGACAACCACGGCAGGCTGGTCACCGCTAGCAGCAGGGCGGCACACGACCACCAGCGCCGAGGACGGGACAATGCGTCCATGGTGATGATCGCATCCACCGCCACCACGACCAGCAACGCGGCCGGCATCTCTGGGTACACCTGTGTCGCGTACGGGGCCAAGGGGATACCGAGGAACAGTCCACCGACGACGACCACGGTCAGCACGGGGGGCAGATCGAAGCGACGTATCGCCAACCGCGTGGTCAGGGCCGCGGTCACCGCGGTCAGCATGGCCAGCCACAATTTTGCGGCCAGCCAACCGTATGTCATGACCGGTGCCAGAAGGACCGGTAGCAATGGATCGTGCGGGCTGATCCTGGCGTCGCCCCCAACCGGGGCCGTCTGCGGATCCAGGGGTATCTCGTGGTATGGCGTGTAGGACTGCGACCGCAGCTCGTCGCTGATGTCCAGATCGTGGTCCTCAGCCAAGCTTGTCGCCGTCAGCAGGTAGTAGGGCTCGTCGCCGCTGGTGTGCGCCCCGTAGGTGGCGCGCGCGGGCAGCCCCACGGAGGTGCCGCACATCACGATCAAAGCGACGACCACCATGGCCACTCGGGAAGCTTGAGGACCAGACACGGTGCGACAGGTTAGGTGAACCTAACCTACTTGGCCAAATGGGTGGCAGAGAAACGCCCCACCGTCAGACGCGAGGTGGGGCGTGAGTGGTGGCCTGGGTGGCCGAGCTCGTTAGCTGGTGGCGTTTTTCAACGCGGCAACCCGGCTTTGGGCAGCCTGAATCTCGGTGTACTGACGCTGCACAACCGAACGGGCCTCCCCTGACAGGTCGTCGTTGTCCAGGGCCTTTTGGTATTCCTTGACCGCGTGTTCCTCGCCCGTCTCGGCAGCG
>JBBSNE010000059.1:0-10915 GCA_038232815.1 Euzebyales bacterium
AGGATGATCCCGGTGTTGTTCAAAAACCAGGTGCCATCGGGTTGGATGTAGGCAAAGACCCCCTCGCCGATCTCCTCGACGTACGGGTCATCCATCTTTCCCATGGTGGTCATCGCGATCTCTTTCTGTCGGGCTCAGGCGACGATCAGGCCGCCCGAAATGGTCATCGTCTGTCCGGTCATACCGGCGGATTCCGGGGAGGCCAGGTAGACCGCCAGGTGTGCGATTTCCTCGGGTTGCAGGAAGCGGCGCATCGGCACCCGGCTCAGCAGCACCTCCTCGATCTGGTCGGGGTCGACGCCAAGGATTTCAGCGAACGAACCCGATGCGGTGTCCACCATGTCGGTCTGGACGAAGCCGGGGGCGATCGCGTTGAGACTTTTGAACGACTTGTCGGAATCGCGACACAGGCCGGCGAAAGTGGGACGCCGAGCTGAAGAGTTCCTTCGAGGGTGTGGTGCTGAACTCTGATAGTGTCCCCGTCGACCCACAACCCATAAGTTGATGTTCACTCCTCAGAGTGACGAACATCCGGGTCGAGGGTTGGCCCGCCATGGCTCCGACGTAGGTCGGCTGCCCCACGCTCAACGAACCTCACCGCAGGCGGTGGACGGTTGCAGCGACGCATCCCTAGGCGTAACATCTGCGTTACGCCTGCTAAGGCTTGAGACTATGACGCGACCTCCCACAGCTGCTGAGCGCTACTTTCAGGAGCGCCTCAAGGACCCGGCGTACGCCGTGGCCCACGATCGTGCTCGGCGTCGGATTGATGCCGTTGACGCCGTACTTCGCGCCCTGGACTCTCGTCGAGATGACCTCGGGCTCAGCAAGGCCGAACTTGCACGCAGGGCTGGTCTTAAGCCTGAGGCAGTACGTAGATTGTTCGCATCAAAGCCGGCGAATCCGACCCTGGCAACACTCTCTGCGATCGCCGACGCGCTTGAGCTAGAACTGCGACCGATCCCTAGAGATGCGCACGACGAACAACCGGCTGCTTAGCGCAGGACCGTTCGATGAGTGCGGAACTCCTCGACAAGTTGTCGGATCCTCCTATAGTCACGAGGTTTCGCGGCCTGGCGGCGAGGCTTTGAAAGGCCCGCGATACAGACGATGCTCGGACCACCCAGGTCGTCTGCCTTTCTCTCCAGCAGGCAGAAGAGACGATGGTTCCGCCCTCCACCTTGGACCCGAATCTCGTAAATCCCGGCCATGTCCCCGTGCATGGCCTGCCACTTTCCACCTCCTGAGAATGCCGGTGGCGGGGCTTCAGCCACCGCGTCGAGCACAGCATGAATCTCAGCGGTGACTTCCGCCTCGACTTCCCCAAAGAACGTGGTCGCCGGGACCTCTCTCTCGCCATCCAACTGCGAGGGACGCTGGAAGAAGTGAATCAGCCAAGGCACCCTGGTCTTGGAGGACATTTGCTTCTACTCCCCTTGCTGCGAAGAGCTTGACCCGACTTCCATCGGCGATAGTGCCTCAGCGAGCTCCTCTAACATTTCAACGACTCGACCCACGCTTCCGAACACCGCCCCCGGCAGACGCTCGGAAGATCGGATTTCGAGAACGATCTCGCCTTTCTCGATCGGCCAGCGCTGCTTGACGATTATTGGCGCCTCTCGCGGGTGTTCGCGCGTCGGCGTTTCGACCCGTGTCGGGCAACGTAGGTCAGGAGATGGTTGTTCGGCAGCCCCCTCACCGGGATCGTCCGCAAGTAGCAACACCGTGCCGTCTTCCACAGTCTCGGCAAGTCCGGCGGATACAGCGCTGGCTGCGAAGGAGTCGACGAACTTGTCCTTTGCTCGCGGAGCCACGCCGAGATCATGCACCGCCTTCGCCGCCAAATTCCCAATGGGTAATGGCTGATTCTTCGCAAGCAGGCCGTACAGTCGGGCGAATATTTCGCAGTTTTGAAACGCCTCCCGCAGGGCTCGCCGTTCGTCGTCCTCGCTTCCCGTCACGGCCAACCTCTGGCCCACCTCAGTGATCGCGACTGTGTCACCGCGACCGGTGATGAGACCCCAACTCCGGAGCGCGGCGAGTCGCTGCCGAAATGCGCCGCTGTTGGTCGTTGTATGCCCCATGTACCCAGCGAAGGCCTCCACAGAGTGCTCGAAGCCCAACTTGCCGGCCTCTTGCATGATCTCTGCAGCTTCTGGGAGAGTAACCACCGGGAACCCGGTGCTTGTCTTCCGCCGCGAGGTTTTGGCGCTGCCATTCGTTGCACCTTCCCTGTCACTCAGTGCACTCATCTCTGGCCTCCTCACGGGGGTCATATACTCATCGAACCCAAGCGTGTCCGTACGTTTTATACTGCCAGTATGTTTAATACTAGCAAGTAAGGTCTGTACTGCAGGCGTTGATAAAGCGCTGGCACTGCTGCGCTGTACGGTCCGGCAAGAACGTCAACAGACTGATCGCAGGCGGCTGAGGCTCGGGCCTGAGTGCCGTTGAGTCGGCGAATGAGGCGGCAGGAAGGATTCAACATGTCTACCGCCACGATGGAGAACGGTGTGATCGTTCGCAGGGTCGGCCACGCCGAGTTGCGCCGCGAGGTTGCGGATGCGGTTGCTGAAATGGCCGGGCTGACCATCGAGGAATTCGAGAGGTTGGGCCAGGCAGAGCGCCTGGACGGCCAAGCACGCGACCTCTGGCGCCTACTTCACGGTGCTGTGATCCACCAGCATGTCAATACAGGAGCCAGCCCAACAGGCGGACGCAGGCCGCAGTCGTTACACAGTAGGCCAGCAGGCAATTTCGATCGGCAGATCGCCTGCGTTCCCGTTTAGCAGTTCCCGGACGATCGTGTACCCCTCCTCCATGCTGGCGCGGTAGGCCGGACGGTTGAAGGCTTGAGCACCTGGATGGGGCAGGGACACGGTCGTCCCGGGCCAATCCTGAAGGTGCCGGCGGGCCCGTCGCCACCCATCCTCCCCAATCCGGCCTGCGGTCACCACTACCTCTAGCTCAGGCATCAACCCCACAAGTTCGGCAGTGAACGGTGCGGCGGTTACCCGTTCCACGGTCGACGGTCTACGAAACGAGCCCGGTGCGTCCGGGTTGGATGGCAACCACCACGGGACGACATTCCAGGTCACCGTCGTGGCAAGCGGGATACCCGCGTCATTCAACAACGTCCACAGGTTGGCCGCGGAGTGGTCGTCGTTGTGCACCGAGGTGAACCCCGACCCGTTCATACCCGCGGCCTTCGGGCCGGGCGATTCCAGCAGTATCAATACCCGCGCATGGATTCCTCCACCGGTCGGGTCGAATAGGGGAACCGGCTGCCCAGTCCTGGCCGCCACCGACGCCGCATGTGCCTGCAGGGGTGCGACATGCGGTGCATTGGCAACCTCAAGATGGGCCGCCAGCACTGGTGGGTCGGCATGGCTACGCGGTCCGGCGGGCAGCGGGGCACACATCAAGCGAACCCTAACGCCAGAAGCCCGGTCCCGGGCGGGGTTATCATCAGGCCGTTCCCATCCGCAAAGCCGAACGCAGCGAAATGACGGGGGTTCACTGTGACGTCCACCTTGACCTGGCTCGCCTACGACGAACGTGAGGACGAGCAGCTACGTCAACTGGTGTCGGCGCTGCGGCAGAGCGAGGCCCGGGATCCGTTGGGGTTCGGGGTGGTGCGGGACGCGATCGCCGATGTGATGTTTCCCGGTATCTCGACGATCATGACCCGGGCCCGGTACTTCCTGTTCGTGCCACGGCTGTGCCGACGCCTTGAACGCAAGGGACTAGCTGGACAAGCGTTTCGCGACGCACGACGCAAGGGCGAGGTGGATCTGATCCACGCGCTGCTTGCCGCAAGCCATGCTGGTACGGGGGACGGGGTCGTCGGCGGCCGTGCGAAGGACGGGACCAAACAACTGCCCTCTGCGATCTACTGGGGCGGGCTGGGCGCGTTCGGGATCCGCAAAGTCCGGCGATCCATCGCCAACTACGAACGTGACCTTCCAACCATCTACCGCCAGCGGGCAGGAACCGAACTCGCCACCCTCACCTGGGATCCGGGTGTCCCCGATGGGCCGGACGGAAGTGACCGCGAACCGGTTTGGCTGGAGTTGACTGCCGACGAAGCGCTCTACCTGACCGAACGGATCCGCATCGCGCAGCCAGACAGCTTGCTGGCCGCACTCCTGCACAATCCAGCTGATGCCGCCCAGCATGACTGGGCGTGGCAGCCCACCGCCCCGCTGGATGCCGGACGGACCCGACGGGTCCTGGACCACGCCGAGCCTTTCTCCCACGTCCTCCACGGCGCCCAACTGGCCTACAACCATGAACTGGCCATCCGTGCCCGCCAAGCCCACCACCTGGACGACGACACCCAGATCGCCGCGCTGGCCGAGCAGATGACCGCCGAACTGAACGCCTGGGCACAGCAGACCGCCGACCGTCAACCGGAACTGCGCGACTGGATCCAGGACCTCGACGGCTTGTGGGCCGACCTGCGCTTGCCCGCCCGCACCAGCCGGACCCAGCAGTTCCTGACCGACTGGCTGGTCGCCGCCGTCACCGATCCGGCCGCCACCGCCCACGATCCGGTCATGCGTGAACGGTTGGCTCGGCGCGAACACCAGGTCAAAGGCGGCACCGCCCGCATCAGCAGCCCGGCCGCCCAAAAGGCGTGGGTCCAAAACCCGTCGGCCCAGGCTGTCGGCCAACTCGATTTCCGTTGGAACACCGTCCGCCCGTTACTGGTCGACATCGCAGAGGGGCTGGCCGGTGCTGCAACCGGCTGAACGCCTCACCCTGCTTGAGGCGCTGACCCCACCCCAGGGCTTCACCTTGGAGATCGGCGTTGGCACCACCTTCAGCTTGAACCTGCTGACGCTGATCACCACACCCTGGGCCTTCGCGGTCTATGAGGCCATGGCCGCCCACGACGACGAGGAACCTCACCAGGCCGTCGGACTGTTGGATGCCGTGCGCCGCCACGCCGACCGGCTGACCGTGTTTTGCCAAAGCGGCCAGATCGCCGTCGACGGCGCGACCAAGCTGTTGCCGCTGATGGAACGCAGCGTCGTCCCCGTCATCGACCCGCGGGGCGGACTGTTTCACCCCAAGGTGTGGGTCCTCGGGTTCATCAACGATGCTGACGAGCGCCGCCACCGGTTGTTGGTTGCCTCTCGCAACCTGACCACCGACCGCTCCTGGGACACCCTGCTACGGATCGAACAGGCCGACGACGACGTCCGCGACGACGGCGTCCACCTGCCCGACACCGGAGTCCTGCTGGACTGGCTGGCCGCGCAATGCACCCGCAGGATCCACCAGGCACGCGCCACCGCGATCCGGGCCCTGGCCAGCCGCCTGGCCGATGTCCGCTGGAGTATCCCTGACGGCTTTCGCGACCTCACCCTGCACGCGATGGGGCTGCCCGGTGGCTCCTCACCCGCCGTCCCCGACCACGTCCATCGACTGCTGGTTCTCAGCCCGTTCCTCAGCGCCGAGCGGTTGTCCGCGCTGCCGTCAGCCAACACCACCCGCACGTTGATCTCCACCCCCGACGCGCTGGACCAGCTGCCCGCCGACCTGCCGTTTGATCAGACTTTCGTGCTTGACCGCGACGCCACCCCCGCCGACCCCGCCAGCGGGACCGAACTGTCCGCCGCCGATCCCGCCACCGCGCTGGTCGGGCTGCACGCCAAGGTGCTGGCCTTCGACGACGGCTGGAACACCACGGTCGTGACCGGCTCGGCCAACATGACCACCGCCGGGTGGTCCAGCAATGTCGAGGTCGTGGCCGCGCTGACCGGACGCAAAAGCCGGATCGGCATTGCCACCATGGTGGATCCGCAGCCCGAGAAACCCTGCCTGCACGATCTGCTTGAGCCGCACCCGCCTGGTGGCGGCCAGGCGGAAGAGGACCCGCTGGCCGGTGACGACCTGGATGCCCGCCGCCGCCAACTGGCCGCGTGCACCTTCACAGGGAGCGTCACCCCATTGGATGACGCTGCGTATCAGGTGCGACTGCGCACCCGCGAGGACCTCCGGCCTCTCCTGTACGGGCTTACCCAGACCTGGGTCTGGCCGTTGCTGTTCCAGCCCCAGAAGAAGGTCCCCGCCCTGGACGCCGATGGCCGGCTGGACCTCTCCCTGCGCATTCCCTCCCTCGCTGACGTCACCGCCTTCTTCGGCATCCAACTGTGCACCGACGACCGCGACACCGCCGTGACGATCCTCGCCGACCTGGAGGGGCTGCCCCAGAACCGCGACCGTGCCGTGCTGACCGGGATCCTGACCCAACAGGATCGCCTGTTGCGCTACCTCTTGCTGCTGCTTGCCGACGCCAGCGGTGCCGGAGGGCTGTTCGATCAGATTGCCTGGCTGGAAGCCAACCCGGATGGTGGCGGGTGGCAGCAGTCCGAAACCCCGCTGCTGGAGGCGCTGCTGCGCGCCGCCCACCGTGGACCGGACAAGCTGGCACCGTTCGACAGCCTGTTGGCCGACCTTGGCAACGATGCTGAGGCGCTGTTGCCCGAGGGGTTTATGCCGCTGTGGGACGCCGTGCAGTCAGCCAGGACGGGGGTCCGGCCATGACCGGGTTCTTCATCGACCCCGCAACAGTGCTGGATCAGTTGAAGCCCTTCCAGCAGCGAACCGCCCGGCATGCCTATGACCGGCTGGTCAACGGGTCCAGCGGCCGGTTCCTGGTCGCCGATGAGGTGGGGCTTGGCAAGACGCTGGTCGCCAGGGCGGTGGTGGCCCACATGATCGAGCATCTGGCGCAGCAACGGACCGCCCGGATCGACGTGGTGTATGTCTGCTCCAACCTGGCTATCGCCCGACAGAACCTGCGCAAGCTGAATCCCACCGCCCAGAAAGAACATGAGCACCGGGTCCGGTTGACCATGCTGCCGGTCGAGATGGGCGCCCTGCAGGACGGCACCCCCGATCAGCCAGCCTTGAACTTCATCGCCTTGACACCGCAGACCTCACTGGACATGGGCAGCCGAACCGGGTCGTGGCGCGAGCGGGCCTTGATGCACTGGCTGGTCACCAAGCTGTATCCCGACCTGGCCGGCCGTCGCGGGCTGCTGCGGGCCTTCGGCGTCGGACTGCACGGCAGCCTGAACGAGGTTGGGAAAAAGGCCCGGGCACGTTTCACTGAATTCCGCGCTGATCATCAGTTGACGCCGGGCTATTTCGACCATTTCGTCGACGCTGTGGCCGACGCCGATGCCGACGGGCCAGCGGATAGCGCGTTGGCAGATCAGCTGTGGCGGGTGGATGAGGGATACGACGACGCGCGACGCGTCATCCCGTGGGAGATGCACGAGCTGCGCAAGCAGATGGTCGGGCAGTTGCGGCAACTGGTCGCTGGCACAGCGGTGTCGTTGCTGGAACCCGATCTGGTCATCCTGGATGAGTTCCAGCGCTTCAAGAACCTACTGCAGGACCCCGAGGCCAACCCCGTGGCCGAGCTGGCGCAGGCCATGATGTCGTTCACCGACACCCACACCGGCAACCGGGCGAAGGTGTTGTTGTTGTCGGCCACGCCGTACAAGGCGCTCAGCCTGCGCAGTGATGAAGAGCAGTCTGACCACTATGATGACCTGCTGGAAACCGTGGCCTTTCTGGCCGACGACGACCAGACCACCGCACGCGCAAACCAGGGATTCCAGCGGCTGCACCAGGCCATGCTGGGACTTCGCGGCGGCGGAGTGGGGGCCGCCGCGGACGCATGCCAGACGCTTGCGGGTGAGCTACGGCAGCTGATGGCCCGCACCGAACGCCTAGCCGTGACCCCGGATCGCGACGGCATGCTGACGACGACCAAACCGGGGGTGGAGGTGGACCGCGCGGATGTCCGCGGCTACCTGGCACAGGCGGCGGTGTCCAGCCATGTCGGGTCCTATGAGGTGGTGGAGCTCTGGAAGTCCGCCCCCTGGCTGCTGTCGTTCATGGAGAACTATGCGCTGAAAGAGGCGGTGACCGACCGGGCCGGTGAGGACGATGCTTTGTCGGCGCTGCTTGCGTCAGACGAGGTCAGCGTCCCCTCCCACATGGTGGAACGTTTTGAGGAACTGGGTCCGCCCAATGGCCGCTACCGGGCGCTGCGTGACCGGGTGTTTGGCGGCGGCACCTGGCAGTTGGCGTGGCTGCCGCCAGCGCTGCCGTACTACCGCACCGACGGTCCGTTTGACTCTGCGAAGGCGCGGGCTTTCACCAAGCACCTGGTGTTCTCGTCGTGGAGCGTGGTACCGAAAGCTGTCTCGACCCTGCTGAGCTACGACGCCGAACTCCGTATGCGCCGGCCCGAGTCGGTCGCTCGTGGGTACAGCGCCGTACCGCATCAGAACCTTCAACTGAGGCTAGATGAGAAGAGTGAGCCTCGAGGGATGAGCACCCTCGCGCTGTTTATGCCAAGTCCGGCGCTGGCCAGTCTTGGGGATCCCTTGGCGGCGACTCGGCAGTGGGACGGGGAGGTGCCGACGGTGGAGACGGTTCGTCAGGCGGTACGCCAGGTGGTGGCCGATGCACTCAGCACCCTCCCGACCGGTTCTGAGGGCGGCCCGGAGGACACGGCCTGGTATGTGCTGGCGCCGTTGCTGTTGGACCGGCAGCGGCATCCCGAGGCGACCCAGGCCTGGATCGATCAACAAAGCGGGTGGGGGCAGGCCTGGGCGGGTGAAGGGGAGGGGGAGGGGGAGGGGCGCACGCAGCTGCGAACCCACCTGGACCGGGTCACCAAGCTGTTGAATGGCCAGGTCCAGCTGGGCAGGCAGCCCAGTGATCTGGTTGAGGTGCTGGCTGACCTGGCCTTGGCGGCACCGGGCAACGTGGTGCTGCGGGCGCTGACCCGGACCACCCAGGCTGAGGACATCAACAGCCGGGAGGTGTGGAACAGCGCTGCCCGGATCGCGTGGTCGTTCCGCTCGCTGTTCAACGGGCCGGAGCTTCAAGACCTGATCGCCGACATGCACGGTCAGCCGTACTGGCGGGGTGTGCTGACCTACTGCCTTGAGGGGCATCTTCAGGCCGTGATGGATGAGTACGTCCACACCTTCGCGGACTGGAGGGGCTTTGTGACCCAGGACCGCGGGACGCTTCGTGAGGAGCTGGTCGGGGTTTTGGATGACGTGCTGACGCTGCGGACCACCACTCATGTGGTGCACACCTGGGATCAGGTAAATGGCAAAGGGGTGCGCCGGGACCCCGACCCGCGGATGCGCGCCCATTTCGCGGTGCCGTTTGCGACCCGGACGGTGATCGATGAGCAGGGGTTGCAGCGCACGACCGCGGTCAGCGAGGCCTTCAACTCCCCGTTCTGGCCGTTCGTCGTGGTGTCGACCTCGATCGGACAGGAGGGGCTGGACTTCCATCTGTACGCCCACGCGGTGGTGCATTGGAACCTGCCGTCAAACCCGGTGGATCTGGAGCAGCGGGAGGGGCGGGTGCATCGCTATAAGGGGCATGCGGTCCGCAAGAACGTGGCGGCGTGTTACGGGGCTTCGGTGCTGGGCAACGGCCAGGCGGCGGATGTGTGGTCGGGGCTGTTCGCGCGGGCGGCGGAGGATGGGGATGCCGACGGCCTGTCGCCGTGGTGGGTTTTTCCGGGGGAGGCGACGATCCAGCGGGTGTTGTTGTTGCCGCCGCTCAGCCGCGAGCAGGGGCGGTATGCCGGTCTGGAACGGGCGTTGGGGCGGTATCGCCTGGCCCTGGGCTCCCCCCGACAGGACGAGTTCCTGGCCTACTTGAACGGTCTGGATGCCGACACGGCTGCCGAGGCGTCCCGGCTGTTGCGGGTCGACCTAAGCCCGCCGGTGTAACACGCTGGGGGCGGGTGCCCAATCCCTTTCCTAGGGCCCTACCGTCCTTGTAAGAACTGGGCGTAGCGCCACTCCAGCCGCTCAGGATCGGGCTTGTCCACCCGTCGGGCAGGCGTCTTGCGTAGCCGTTGGTTGTATAACTCTTGCAGCCCATGGCGCAACATCGGACCGTCGATCTCCTCCAGCAGATCGGTGTCGACCTGTATGACCAGATCCGGGCGGACGCCGATGAAGCGTTGGTCATATGCCGCATGGTGGATCTTGCACAAGGCCAGACCGTTTGCCGTGATCGGCAATCCGGAGGGATGGCCGTCCGGCACGATGTGGGCACCATCCAGCAGCGACGCGTGACCCAGACTGCACATTGCACATCTGCCGCCATATGCCGTCACGACTCTGGTTCGAAAGGCGCGTTGGTGAAGCCGCATCCGGGTCTCTCGCGCCCCATACGCCCGTCCATCAACTTCGACCAAGACCCCCTCGCCTGGCTGGGTCGTTGCAAACACCAGGTCAACCCTAAGATCAGTCGGTCGGTCTTGTGCGACGTAGACGGGGAACTCGACGAGATACCGACCCGGCTCGACGCCGTGTAGGTAGGCCAGAGGCAACTGGTGCTCCCCGGCCAACCGCAACGCCCTGTTGGTCCACAACTGTGCATCGGTGCCCTGGTAGGCGTAGGACAACCGGGTGCTGTCGATCCAGTCGTCGTCATACGGGGGAGGTTGCCCGGGCTTCGGGGCGGTCGTCATGACCGAGAGCGCCGCGTCCAACGACTTCGGCTTCCAGATTCCCAGGCCATGCGACATCACTCCCAGGCGCCGTCCTTCAATCTCTGTACCCACGCGTAAGACCTCGGCCGGGATGGCATCCGGATACTGCTCCTGGACACCTCGGAGCCACTCGAAGACAGCGGCCCTAGCCCGCATCTCCCATTCGAGGTTCACAGGCGGAGTGTGCCATCCCAATCGATGCACCGGAGGGGTTGCCACCACTCGGACAGACGCGGAGGTTTGTGGACAACTCCTGCCGGATCGTCGCACCCCCTGATTACGGTCCGATTGATGGGCTCGAATCCCGAGCCTCCACGATTGAGGAGGATCCAATGAAGTCGAACACGTCCAGCCATC
>JBBSNE010000060.1:0-10835 GCA_038232815.1 Euzebyales bacterium
CCCACGACGATGACCTTGTCCGCCGACACCGTGTTGCTGGATGACACCGTGTTACTGGATGACATAGTCAAGCATGTGGTCATACTTCGGTTCGCGGCCGCGGACCACGCTGAAGAACATCTCCTGCAACTGTTTGGTGATGGGGCCGGGGGGACCGATGGGGCGGTCGTCAACGGATTTGATGGGGACGATCTCGGCTGCGGTGCCGGTGAAGAACGCTTCGTCGGCGGTGTACAGATCGTGACGCAGCAACGGTTCTTCGGCCAACGTGATGTCGCTGTCGCGAGCGAAGTTCAACACCGCGTCCCGCGTCACCCCCTGTAGCACCCCTTCTGACAACGGCGGCGTCACCAGGATCCCGTCCCTGACGATGAACACGTTCTCTCCGGAGCCCTCGGCCACCCGACCGTGCTCGTTCAACAAGATCGCCTCGTCATAGCCGGCCTTCAGAACCTCGACCTTGGCCAACGACGAGTTGATGTAGATCCCACTGGCCTTGGTGCCGGTCGGGATCACATTCGAACTGATCCGTTGCCACGAACTGATCTTGGCACGTACGCCGTTGGCGATGCCTTCATCCCCCAGGTATGAGCCCCAGGGCCACACCGCGATCATCGTCTTGACCGGGGACGGCAGGGGGTTCAGACCCATCTCACCGGAATCGAGGTATGCCAACGGCCGGATGTAGTAGCTGTCCTGCCCGTTGACCCGGCACAGTTCACGACTGGCCTCCATCAACTGATCGGGGGTGTGCGGGATCTCCATGGTCAGGATACGAGCGGACTTGAAAAGACGTTCGACGTGGGCACGGTGTTGAAAGATGGCGGGCCCGCGGTCGGTGGCGTAGGCCCGGATTCCTTCAAACACCGCCCAGCCGTAGTGCAGGCTGGGATTGAGGATGTGGATACGCGCATCGTCCCAATCGACGAGTTCGCCGTCCATCCAGATCTTTGACATGCGGGGAATGGGCATCGTGGTTTCCTCTCGGGTGTCAGCCGGCCACCAGTTCGGCGATGCGGTCGCCCAGCTGTTCAGTCGAAGATCCCATGTCGGGGCCGGCCATCGCCTTCATCTCCGTCAGCACCGTCGCCGCCGCGTTCTCCACAACCTGCGCCGCCTCGGGCTGTCCCAAATGGGACAGGCACAGCGACAGACTCAGAACCGCTGCCACCGGGTTGGCCCAGCCCTTGCCGGCGATGTCGGGGGCGGAGCCGTGGACGGGTTCGAACATCGATGGGTGCGCCTTCTCAGGATTCAGGTTGCCACTTGCCGCCAACCCCAGGCCCCCCTGCACGGCGGCCCCAAGGTCGGTGATGATGTCACCGAACAGGTTGTCGGTGACCACGACGTCAAACCGTTGCGGCGAGGTCAGCAGATACAAACACATGGCGTCGACGTGGACGTAGTCGCGTTCAACGTCACCGAAATCGGTCTGGCCGACCTCGGTGAACGTCCGCATCCACAGGTCACCGGCGAAGGTCAAGACATTGGTCTTGTGGACCAACGTCAGGTGGCGGTTGCGCGCCATGGCCCGCGTGTACGCGTCACGGACCACACGTTCGATTCCAAATCGGGTGTTCAACGACTCCTGTGTCGCCACCTCCGACGGCGTACCGGGATACACCGATCCCCCCGCCCCGGCATACAGTCCCTCGGTGTTTTCCCTGACGATGACGATGTCGCAGTCGTCGGGTGCAAGGTCTGCGACAGGCGTGGGGACACCCGCCAACAGCCTGACGGGCCGCAGGTTGACGTACTGGTCGAAGGCGAATCGCAGCTTTAGCAACAGGCCTCGTTCCAGCACCCCCGGAGGGACCTCAGGAGTCCCGACCGCCCCCAGCATGATGGCATCGACCTGATCGAGTTCTTCCAAGACGCTGTCCGGCAGCACTTCTTTGGAGGCCAGGTAGCGCCGTCCACCCAGGTCGTAGTCGCGGCGCGTCGTCGTGAACCCGAAACGGCTCTGGGCGGCATCCAGGGCCTTCAGCGCCTGCGCCGTCACCTCGGGGCCGACGCCGTCTCCACCTATGATCGCCAGGTCGTAATGGGTGCTCATCGTCGCGTCAGCCTACCGGTAGGACGGGTCGAGGATCGCCGAGACCGGCTTGGACTGGCAGGATGAGGGGTGATGTCGGTGACAACGCTCCACGGGACCCAGGTGCTGTTGCGTCCGATCAAGGCTGACGACGTAGATCCGCTGACCGCCATTTTGGGCCAGGAGGGGGTCAGCCGCTGGTGGGGCCGGTACGACGCGGCGCGGGTCGAGCAGGACCTGTTGCATGCCACCGACATGGTGGTCTACACCATCGAGGCCGATGGAGAGGTGGTCGGCAGCATCCAGTACCACGAAGAGCCTGCGGCAGATTACCGTCACGCCGGTCTGGACCTGTTTGTCTCAGCCAAGCGGCACGGTCAAGGATTGGGTAGTGACGCCGTACGCACCGTCGCCCGTCATTTGGTCCACGACCGGGGCCATCACCGCCTGGTCATCGACCCACAGGTCACCAATGAGGCAGCGATCCGCTGCTATGAACGCGTCGGGTTTCGCAAGGTCGGGCTGATGCGTAGCTATGAACGGGGACCCGATGGCGAATGGCATGACTGTCTAATGCTTGAGTTGCTCAAGGACGAACTGGTCTAGCGCGTCGAGGTTCACCGAGAAACCGTCGCCTCAAACCGAGCCAACACCTCTCGATCAGTGTCGTAGGTCAGTAGTTTCTGAGCGCGTCGAAGCGAGACCCAGCGCACCTCGTCGACCTCGTCCGGATCGTCGGATTCTCCCTCGGCCCCGGGCTCTTCAGCCCGCATCGCCCACCAGCGGACCACCTTGGGCCGGTCCTTGTGATCGGTGTAGCGGATCTCACCAAGGTCAGCCCCCAACTCCCCGCGGGCACCCGTTTCCTCCACGATCTCTCTCGCAGCGGCCGTTGCGAAGGACTCTCCCTCCTCAAGTTTGCCCTTGGGCAACGACCAGTCGTCGTACTTCGGCCGATGCACTACAACGACCTCGATGTGATCGGCACTTTGACACCACACCACACCACCCGCCGCGCGCACCAGTTCCTCATCGACCATCTGTCTCTCCTCGCCGTTTTCGGGGAAGGTAGACGGTATGTCGAATCCTCAGCAACCCGAAGTCCGACGAAGTGAACAGACACCCTCGCAGTCTCCCGACTCCATCAAGGGTGAGTTGGAGGCTCGCGACAGACCCGAACGCGAGGGCAACACCGGGCCGGTCCCCCCGGGCAATCAGCCGTTGGCCAGTTCGGGTTCTGATCAAGACCAACCGGACCTGGACGACTTTGCCGCCAAGTTCGGCATCGACGAGGCAGACCCTGATGACGAGAACGCGGCACAGGCCGCTGCACAAACGGTCTCAGCCGACCCCCCGGTCCGGACCACACCCGCCGCCTCAGCCGCGCCCGATGAGTCGACCCCAGAAGATGCCCCCACCAGACCTGGTCGCTCGACCACCGCTCACCAGCGCTCTGGAACCGATGTGGCGTTGGATGCCGTCGGCACCGTCGTCACGACGGGCGTCCGGCTGGTCAAACCGTTGGTGGGAACTGCCCGTGAGCTGTTCGTCAACTGGAGGCAGCGATCCAGTCGATGACGTGAGCGGTCGCGACCGCGTCCTCGACATCGATGGGGGGCAACACGCCTCTCGTCGCCTGTTCGAAGACGTCAAGCAGACGTTCCCAGGGGTCTGCCCGCCAGGTGCCGATGACCTCATTTGATCGCAGTAGTGCCGCGTTCTCACCCGGCCCGGCCGTGAACGGTTGGGGCATCCGTAGGGTTCCTTCCGTGCCCACGATCTCAAGCGTGGAGTGCCGGGCGGAATCGAAAGAGGCGTGCAGGGTTGCGGTACAGCCAGACGGGAATCCCATCACTGCCGACGTCGTCGCGTCCGCACCGGTTGCCCATTTCCTTGTGACCGCCCGTACGACCTCTGGCTCCTCCCCGACGACCCAGCGGATCAGCGACACCAGATCCGCCCCGACGTCCAACAACGCGCCACCGCCCCGTGACGGATCAGCGTGATAGCTGTTCGCGTCGGTCATCGGATACGCGGAGGTGGCCGAGATCAGCCGGACCGCACCGATGCCCCCCGAGCGGACCAGTTCCAGCAGGGCGGCGGTCCGGGGATGAAATCGCAGTGGCAGCGCCTCCATCATCACCAAATTTCCACCGGCAGCGGCCGCGGCGGCCATGCGCGCAGCGCCGTCGGCGTCAGTGGACAGGGGTTTGAGGCACAGCACGTGTTTGCCTGCGTTGAGCGCATCGATGACCCAAGGTTCACGGTCGCTGGTCGGTAGGGCCACCAAGACGGCATCGACATCCCGAGATCGCAAGACGTCGGCGTGTTCGTGCCGGGCGCGACGAACACCTTGGGTGGCCGCGAACTGCTGGGCCGCGGTCAAGGTGTCAGCAGAGACGACGGCCAGGTCGTGGCCCACCACGCGCATGGCCGGCGCCACCTCTTCCTCGGCGACACCGCCCGCTCCTAAAATTCCCCATCTCAGCATGACAGCACGCTACACGGGTCGTACCAGCGCGGAGAACACGACTTCCCCGGGGCGGGGTCATGGCCCGGGGGACGACGTTCAGGCTTGCTAGGCAGCGGTGTCGCTGAGTGCGCGTCCGCGTGAGGGATGTCGCAACTTGGACAGCGCGCGGGCCTCGAGTTGGCGGATGCGTTCCCGGGTCAGACCGAAGTACCGGCCGACATCGTCCAGGGTGCGGGCTTCCCCGTCAAGCAGGCCGAATCGAAGCTCGAGGATGATCCGTTCACGTTCTGGAAGGCCGGCTACGACGTCCAGCAACTCCTGCCGCGCAAGACCCTTGGCGGCGACCTCCATGGGGTCGTCGGCATTGCGATCTTCGATGAAGTCGCCCAGTTCGGCATCGCCATCTTCGCCCACCGGGGTCTCCAGCGACGTTGGTGTGCGCGCGTAGGTCAGCAACTCCTCGACGATCTCGATGTCTTCGCCCAGTTCGGCGGCAAGTTCTTCGATCGCCGGCTCACGCCCCAGCGCTTCCGCAAGATCCCGTTGCATGCTCAGGGCCCGGCGGACCCGCTCCATCATGTGGACGGGCAATCGGATCGTCCGGCCCTTGTCCGCAACCCCACGGCCGACCGCCTGGCGGATCCACCAGGTCGCATAGGTCGAAAACTTGTAGCCCCGTCGATAATCGAACTTCTCGACTGCCCGCAGCAGTCCCAGATTGCCTTCCTGAATCAGATCCAGAAGGGGCAGTCCCTGTCCTTGGTACCGCTTCGCGACGCTGACAACCAGCCGGAGGTTGGCCTGGACCAAGCGTTCTTTTGCCCGCCGCCCGTCGTTTCTGATGCGAAACAGCTGCCGCCGTCGCTTCGCCGCCACCTTCTGGTCGATCAGCACGACCATGACCCGCTCGGCCTCGAGGCCCGCCTCGTAGCGCTTGGCCAGGTCGACTTCTTCCTCGGCCGTCAAAAGAGCGGTGCGGGCCATCTCCCGCAGATACAACTGCACGTGATCGTGAAGTGGCATTTCCTCGATGATCTGGGCCACGCTCGGCTCTCCATTCCTTCTCGGAATCCGCGCGTCACACACGGCGGACGGGATCATGGTCTTACGCCACCGTAGGCGACAGCCGCCGGTTCGGCCATATCAAAATTTCACCGTGTGCGGCCACCTCTCTATAGTGACCAAACAGACGCGTTCCGTGGGCCTACCAAGTGCGATGCATGGGTGGCAGTCGTGATCGCCAGGTTCAGGCATCATCGTCTACGGTGTGACATCAACGACGCTTACCCGGGAAGTATCCAACGCATGATTCCGACAGACCCGCCTGCCGCTGACCGAACCCCCACCCCTCCCCTGGCCCCCCTGGTGGGCCGCCGTCCGGTGGCGGGGGCCGGCAACGCAGCCAAGAACGTCATTGCTGACGTACAGACGTTGGTGAAGGCCGAGGTGGCGCTGGCCAAGGCCGAGTTGACCGCAGGGCTGAAGTCAAAGGCCAAAGGCGCCGGCCTGTTCGTCGGTGTGGCCGTGGTCGGCTGGTTGGCGATCCAAGTCTTCTTGGTCTTCCTGGGATTCTTGTTCGCCTTGTTCCTGCCCGGCTGGGCGGCCGTGGGGCTGGTGTTGCTGCTGTTGGTGCTCGTGATGGGCGTCTTGGGATATCTGGGCTATCCAAAGTTCCAGGCCCAGGCCAATCTGAAGACCACTATGCAGACCGTACGAGAGTCCCAGCAGGCAGCGACGCAGGCGGTATCGCAGGCCCAGGACAACGTCCGCGTCGGCGTGGAAACAGCCAAGACGACGGTCACAAAGGCCGGTCAGGACCTGGCAACCGATGTCAAGCGTCGCGTCGGCGGGCACCCCAAAGATCTGCGCCCCGACCTGACCCCCCTGGGAGCTGGACCGCTGGCCGGGGATGGCAGCGGAGCGACACCGATTCAGCCGGCCGCCGGTAACGTGTCCACAGCCCCGGTCGCATCAGGTGTCGCATCGTCGCCGCTGTCCACCCCGCCCGACACAGGGCCCGACGACATCAAAAGTAGGTAGGACATGACAGACCCGGAAAGCAGTGAGCGGTTGTCAGCAGAGCTTGCGGCCGTGGAACACGCAAGAAACCAACTTGTCACCGACATAGACACACTGGACCAAGAGGTCCGGTTGGAGGTGTTGTACCGCATGGAATCTCTCGCTTGGAAAGCCGTTGCGGGCTTGTCCGCGGCCGTCGCAGGACTTGGCGCCAGCAAGATGGTGAACAAGGTCTGGGCCAAGGCAATGCCGGGCACGCCCCCCGAAGACCCCACCGACCCCCGGACATCCACCGCCGACGCGTTGGTGTGGACGGCGTTGACCGGTCTGGGTGTGGGGCTTGCCGCCGTCCTCGCGCAGCGGGGTGCGGCCACCGGTTGGTCGAAGGCCACCGGGCGGGTTCCCCCGCCGTTTGAGGACAAGGTGCGCTGACCGGACTGACGGCTGGGGCGAAGCCCCCGCTAGGTCTGCTGCAGCAGGTCGGCGGCTTGCCGGGCAGCGTCGCTGACCATCGAACCGAACAGATCTGCCGGGGACAACGCTCCAGCCCACCCATCGGGCTCCCCCAACACCCGCAAGGCGGGCACGCTCATACGAGGGGCTGTGACCCGCGGGATACTGACGCCGTCAAGCGGTGTGGAGGGTAACGACCAGCCCACCGTCGAGATCTCCGCGATGTCGATGCCGCCGTCGGAATTGTCGCGGTCGTCACGACGACGCCGAGCGATGTCACGCAAGATTCGGTCCTTGCCCCGCCCGCGCAATTGCAGCAACGGGAAGGGACTGGTGTCCAATCGCACTGCCACGGCCTCCCACACCGCCGCACCGGCGACGGGGAATGGATCCTCACCGCTGTGACCGGCCGCGACGCTGATCTGATCGAGGCCGGGAAACAATCGCACGCCCTGCTCGGCCGCCTCGTCCTCCAGCCCCTCTGGAGACTGGGACGCGAGCAACCTGGCGCTGTAGCGGACGGTGGAGGCCAGCAGGTCCAAGACCACCTCCCAATCCGCAACGGTCAGGGTGGGGACCCCCAGTTCGACCAAGAACGGGGTGGCCCGCGACCCCTGGACTCGTGCACTGACCCGCCCGATTTCCAGGCGCACATCGCTGACGCGTCCAGATCGGTAGGTCGCCACCCCCTGTCTGACCCGACGTTGCATGTCGGGATCGCTGCCGCCCAGAACCGATCGCCAGCGGGCGGCCCAGCTCATGACGCCTCCTCCAACGGGTCGGCCAGGGGCGCGTCTGCTGACAGTCGGACAAGCTCGGCCAACGCGTCGTCGTCAAGCTCGGTTATCCACGTCTCGCCGCTGCCCACCACCGCATCCGCAAGCGCACGTTTGCGGTCCAGCATCTCAGCGATGCGCTCCTCCAAGGTGCCGGCGGTGACAAGTTTGTGCACCTCGACGGTCCGATGCTGTCCGATTCGGTGGGCACGATCGGTGGCCTGATCCTCAACCGCAGGGTTCCACCAGCGGTCGTAGTGCACCACGTGGGTGGCGGCGGTCAGATTCAGCCCGGTGCCGCCGGCCCGGGTGGAGATGAGCAGTACCGGCGAACCACCGCCCTGTTGGAACTCCTCAACCATCTGATCACGTTGATGCAAGGTCAGACCCCCGTGCAAAAACGGGATCTCGACGCCCAAGTCCTGTTGCAACTGAGTGGTCAGCAGATCCCCCATCCGGGTGAACTGGGTGAACACCAGCATCGCGTCACCCGCGTCGGTCACTGCCTCGGTGATCTCGCGCAACGCGGCAAGCTTTCCGGATCGGCCCGGGATCGGCCCGTCCTGCTTCAGGTATTGCGCCGGATGGTTGGCCACCTGTTTCAGCGCCGTCAACAGCGCCAGTATCTGCCCCCGCCTGCCGATGCCGTCGGCATCCGCAAGCTTGGCCAGCGATTCCTCGGTGACCCGTGTGTACAGTGCCGCCTGTTCCGCCGTCAGGCTGCACGACACCGTGCGTTCGATCTTGTCCGGCAGGTCCTTCGCGACCTCTGGATTGTCCTTGGTCCGACGCATGATGAACGGACTGACCAGGCGCCGAAGCCGGCCGGCGGCATCGGCGTCGTGACGCACCTCAACTGGGCCGACAAACCGACGGTTGAAGGTCCCACTACTGCCCATCAAACCCCGATTGGTGGCGTCCATGACGGCCCACAACTCCGCCAGACGGTTTTCAAGCGGTGTGCCCGTCAATGCGAACATGACCTGGGCTGACAGGCGTCGCACGGCCTGAGCGGCCGCGGTTGAGGGGTTCTTCACCTGTTGGGCTTCGTCCAGTGCCACGACGTCCCATGGCACCCCTTCCAGCAATTCGATGTCGCGTCTGAGGGTGCCATATGAGGTCACCAACACCCCGCCGAATCCGTCCAGGTCATCGGGGCGGTCCGGTCCATGATGGCGGACCACGTCCAAGGCCGGGGCGAAGCGATTGATCTCCCGTTCCCAGTTTCCCACCACAGAGGTGGGGCAGACCACGATGAACGGGCCCGGTCGGCTGACCAACAGGCCGATCAGTTGGATGGTCTTTCCCAGACCCATCGCATCGGCAAGGACGGCGCCCATTCCCAACTCCGCCATGCCACGCAACCACGCCACCCCCCGTTGCTGGTAGGGGCGCAACTCGCCCTGAAACCCTTGCGGCGTCTCGGCGACGTCTTGCAGTTCCCCAGCGTTCTCCAGGGCGCGAAGAAGGTCCCCCAGCACCTCATCGGTGACCACACGCCCGACCGCCGTGCCCTCCCCGAACCATTCATCACCGGTCGTGCCGGCCAACGCCAGGGCCATGGCCTCGGCCCGCCCCAGGGTCTGGCGGCGCCCTCGAACCTGCAGCGCGGCACGGGTGGTCTCATCGATCTGGACCCACCGGCCGGCGTAGAACCCCAGGGCATTGTCCACACCCAACAGTCCGGCGGCCTGTTCGTCATCAAGGACATGATCGTCAACCGAGACCTCCCAGGTGGCCTCCACAGTCCCGTCTGGGGCGCTTTCCAAACGAACCTGAGCGGTGATCCCATCCTCCCCCAGTGTGCTGGGCAGGGTGACCTCGACCCCCGATCCCCGCAGGAGGGCACTTGCTTCGGCGATGAACTGCCAGGCCTGATCCAAGGTCAGTTCGACGCCGTCCGGGGTGTGGTCGGCCAGCGCGCCGTCCAACGGGGGAAAGACCCTGGCCGCTCGGGACAATCCGGCCAGGAGGGGCTCCATGAGGACGCTGTCGGGGTCATCCCACACCTGTGCCGCGGAACGCCACTGCTCTTGGGCGTCACAGATGCCAAAAGACAGGTGCCAAGATCCCGTGGGCTGATCGGGTGCAGAGAGCTCCAAAGCCAACTGGGCGTCGTCTTCGGTTCTTGCCTGCCATCCTTCGATGGCTGCAGCCAGATCCGGGCCCTCCTGCTTCAACGGCACCACGGTGTCGTCGGGGTCGCTCAACGCCTCTGCCCAGCGGGTTGTCCACGGCAGCAGGCGTTCGCGGGGCCGACCTGACGGCGGCGGCGCGTTTTGCCGGATGAGGCTGTCGGCCACCGCGTCCATGTAGGCCAACAACAACCACCGAGGGTCCGCCACGTGGGTGTCGTCGGTCGCCAGCGCGGTGGCGCTGGCAGGCGCAGCATCCACCAGACGGTCCACGGCCCCCGCCAACGCGGGGTCGGCGTCAGCGTCGACACGCCAACGCCCCGTGATCAAAGGCTGTGACTCACGTTCGGGCCCGGCGGCGGCGTGAAGGTGGGGCATCACATGATGTGCCGCGACGGCGGAAAGCGCCAGGCGCGTTGCCAGACCAAAGGTGCGTACCGAGGCGGTGGCAAAGCGATCATGTGCGGCGGTCAACAACCCGTTCAATGCACTGCCGACCTCGATCTGGACCACTTTCAGTGTCTGGACCATCACCGAACCGGCAGAGGGGACAGCCAGTGATGCCGTACCCCGCGAGAAATCACCGACCCCCAGGGTGGCAGCCAAGCGCTCATACGCGTCGTGATCGTCTGCAGACGTGCTGAAAACGATCAGCTGGCCACTGGCTGGCCGAGCGACGTCGGGGCGAAAGGTGAGTTGTGGGCGCATCGATGAGAAGTCGACGGACCACGTTACCTGCCGGACCCGGTGGCAACGGGGTCAAGTTTGTGCTGGGTCGTCACCTTGTAGTTGCTGGATCAGCGCACGAACCGCGGCGGCAGGCACCGAGTTGCCGTCGCCAGCAGCCAGAAGGTCCCGCAGCGCCTGGACCATCGCCCGACGTTCGATGCTGACCAAGGGCTTTCGCCGTGTCGACTGCGACTGCGGGGAGGGTGGGGGGGCGG
>JBBSNE010000061.1:0-10734 GCA_038232815.1 Euzebyales bacterium
AAATACTCCTTGTGGGTGTACAACTTCGGATTGGCTTGTTGCGCCATCGAGTTCATCGCGGGGTCGACCGCCCGTCACGACTTCATCCGTCTGGGGGTCATTCCCTTCGCTCACGCCCCACGTCAGGCGGACCTGATGATCGTCGCGGGCACGCTGACCGACAAGATGGCCCCCGCCATCAAGCGGCTGTATGACCAGATGCCGGAACCCAAGTACGTGATCTCGTTCGGGTCGTGTTCCAACTGCGGCGGCCCCTATTGGGATTCCTACTCTGTCACCAAGGGTGTGGATCAGATCATCCCCGTCGATGTGTATGTCCCCGGCTGCCCGCCCCGCCCCGAAGCACTGCTGGAGGGCATCGTCCACCTGCAGGAGATGATCGGCAAGGAGTCGTTGACCGAGCGTTATGCAGAACGTGACCTGCGCCAGCCAATCGTGGTCGGCGGCGGCGACCCGACCCAGCACCCGTCGTCAGATCCCCAGTAGTCGATGATGCCGGAGTCGATCACGCAAGAAACGATGGCCCCAGACGCGCTGGCGACGCATTTTCGTGAGCAACTGGGCGAACGGGTGGTGTCAGCCGACGTCGCCTACGACCAGGTGACGGTCACCGTCGATCCCGCGTCACTGGGGCAGGTTGCGCTGTTCTGCAAACAACAGCTGGGCATGACGTTCTTCGACTTCTTGGGGGGCATCGACGAACGCGAGGAGGGGTTCAGCATCGTGGTCAGGGTCTACAACCACCGCACCCGCCAGGCGGTGACCCTGAAGGCGATGGTCCCCGGCGGGCGTGAGGAACCACGGATCGCCACCCTCAGCGACGTCTACGCGGGTGCCAACTGGCACGAGCGCGAAACCTATGACATGTTCGGCATCGTCTTCGAGGGGCACCCGGCGCTGTTGCCCCGGATCCTGACGGTTGAAAACTTTGAGGGTTGGCCGTTGCGCAAGGAGTTCAAACTGGCAAGTCGCATCGTCAAACCGTGGCCGGGGGCCAAAGAACCCGGTGGGGGCGAGGATGAGGAGAAGAAGGCCGAACCGGGCGCAGCGCCTGGGGCGGATCCCGACGACCGTGCCGCGGGGGCCAAAGCAAAGGCCGAACGGGCCAAGGTCAAGGCGGCAGCTGCTCGCAAGCGCAAGGCGGAGGAAAAGGCTCAGCAACAGGCGGAGGAGTCCGGCGAACCGGCCGATACGGAGACGTCTGCTGATGTGGCTGCGGACGCCGAGACGTCTGCTGATGTGGCTGCGGACGCCGAGACGCCTGCTGATGGGGCTGCGGACGCCGAGACGCCTGCTGATGGGGCTGCGGACGCCGAGACGTCTGCCGTCGAAGAAACGGCTGCCGAGGATCCGGATCGGGCATCTGAGGAGTCGGTCGACGATGCCGAACCGGGGTCCGCCCGGGATGCGGCTGCGGCCGCCGCCGGTCAACCAACGAAGGCCGACACCCCGGATCCGACGACCCCGGAGGGGGCCGCTCAGATCGCCGACACAGCCGTCGCCAAGGACGCCGCCGCGGGAACCACCGCCGGCCAGGACGTGGCCACGGGTGAACAAGCCGGATCCGACGAGCCCGAACGCGACGCCGAGGCCGAGGCAGAAGTGGGTGACGGCGGGCCGGCACAGGACAGCGGCACCCCGGGCGTCGAAGCCGAAGGGGTCCATGATCTAGACGATTCGAGCGCACGGCCCAGCATCCCCCGCCCGAGCGAGGACGACCTGTTGGAGAGTGACGACGATGAGTGAGACCCTGGCCCGCCCTGGCGCCCCCGTTCTGCCCGGTGGACCGCAAGAGGGGATGTTGGTCGAGGTCCGCGACGGCGGTGAGATCGACACCGCCCACATGAACTTGAACGTCGGGCCCGCGCACCCGGCCACCCACGGTGTGCTGCGTCTGGTGGTGGACCTCGACGGTGAGAAGATCATCCGGGCCCAGCCGGTCATCGGCTACATGCACCGTGGATTTGAGAAGCTGGCCGAGGACCGTGACTACCGCCAGATCATTGCCCTGGTCAACCGTCACGACTGGCTGAGTGCATTTTGCAACGAGATCGGCGTTGCCGTCGCGGTTGAACGGATGATGGAACTGGAGGTGCCCGACCGGGCCCAGTGGATCCGCGTGATGATGGCGGAATGGAACCGGATCCTGAACCACCTGCTGTTGCTGGGCTCCTATGCGCTGGAGCTTGGCGCGTTGACGCCGATGTTCTACACGGTGCGCGAACGTGAGGACATCCAAAACATCTTGGAGTCCGCCACCGGTGGTCGTCTGCACTTCACCTACTGCCGGGTGGGAGGGCTGAAGGAGGATCTGCCCCGCGGGTTCCTGGCTGCCAGCGCCGACATGGCCGTCCGCATGAAGACCTGCATCGCCCAGTACGAAGACCTGCTGTTGGGCAACGAGATCTTCTTGGCCCGCACCAAGAATGTCGGTGTGCTGCCCCAAGCGGTGGCCCTTGACTATGGCGTCACCGGTTGCGCCCTTCATGCGACGGGGATCGCAGAGGACGTGCGGGTCTCAGAACCGTACTGCGCCTACGACAGGGTCAAGGTCAGGGTGCCAACCGGCACCAACGGGGATTCCTTCGATCGGTTCAAGGTGCTGATGGAACGGATGAAAGCCAGCGTCGACATCATCGAGCAGGTGGCCGACAACCTCCCCTCCGGTCCGGTCAACATCAAGTTGCCGAAGGTAGTCAAGGCGCCGGAGGGATCGATCTATGTTCGGACCGAGAACCCGTTGGGGCAGGGGGGCTACTACCTGGTCAGCGACGGGCAGAAGACCCCGTGGCGGATGAAGATGCGGACCCCGTCGTTTTCGAACGTTCAGGCCATCCCCTACCTGCTGCAGGACCAGTTGATGGCGGACATGATCGCCATCCTGGGCTCGGTGTTCTTCGTGGTGGGGGACGTCGACCGATGATCGGTCGCAGTGATGCTGGACCGATGATCGGTCGCAGTGATGCTGGACCGATGACGGTCGCGAATGAGGTCGATCGATGACGGAATCCATATTCGCAGTCGACAACTTCTGGCTGGCACTGCTGTTGAAGTTGCTCGCCGTGGTGGTGTTCTTCTTGGTGGCGCCGTTGATCGCCGGCTATCAGGAACACAAGGTCATGGCCTTCATGCAAAACCGCCTGGGACCGATGGAGGCCGGCCCCTTCGGCAGCCTGCAGTTGGTCGCTGACGGCATCAAGTTCATCCAGAAAGAAGACATCATCCCCGCGGCGGCGGACAAGAGGGTCTTTGCCGCCGCCCCCGGGGTGGTGTTGATCCCCACGTTGCTGATGATCGTCGTTATCCCGCTGTCGCCTGGCGGTTTCGCCGAGGCTCTGGATGTCGGCATCTTTTTCGCCCTGGCCGTGTCCAGCGTGTCGGTGGTCGGAGTGATGATGGCCGCTTGGGCATCGGCGTCGAAGTACTCCCTTATCGGGGGGATTCGCGAGGCAGCCCAGCTGATCGCCTATGAGATCCCCCTGTTCCTGGCCGCCGCCGCTGTGGTCATGCAGGCCGGGACCATGTCACTACCCGGCATCGTCGAAGCCCAGGCCGAGTTCACCGCCTTCGGCATCCCGGTCCCCTACGCCGTCCCACAGGCGATCGGTCTGTTGTTGTTCTCCATCGCCGCCCTGGCGGAGTTGAACCGCCCACCCTTTGACATGCCGATCGCCGACTCCGAGGTGATTGCGGGGCACATGACCGAGTACTCCGGGCTGCGGTTCGCGTTCTTCCTGCTGACGGAGTTCGGCGGGATGGTGGTCTTCTCGGCCTTGATCACGGTGCTGTACCTGGGCGGTTGGTACATCTGGCCCGGCATCCCGATGCCCGAAAACGACATCCTGGCCAACCTCCTTGGTTTCGGGGTGTCGATGGCGAAGATCCTGGGACTGGTGTTTGTGATGACGTGGCTGCGCTCGACCTATCCGCGGCTGCGGGAAGACCAGTTGCAACGTTTCGCATGGACCATCCTCATTCCGTTGGCCATCCTGCAACTTGTCGTCGTGGCGATCTTCAAGGTGGTGGGCTGAGTGGCCGCACCCGTTGACAACAGTGCGCCGGTCGACAACGACCTGGCGGTCAGGAACGAGGTGTCGGTGCACGGTGACACCCCCCGATCGGGTCCGCCCGAGCTGGGGCTGCTGAAAGGGCTGGGGGTGACGCTGAAGACGTTGTTCACCAAGCCGACCACGCAGCAGTATCCGAAGGTCAAACCGCAATTGGCGCCCCGCACCCGCGGCGTGATCGCGCTGATGGAGGAGAACTGCACCGTCTGCATGCTGTGCGCCCGTGAGTGTCCCGACTGGTGCATCTACATCGACAGCCACAAAGAAACGGTGCCGCCCAAGGACGGGGGCCGCGCCCGGACCCGAAACATCCTTGACCGCTTCGCCATCGACTTCGCCCTGTGCATGTACTGCGGCATCTGCATCGAGGTGTGCCCCTTCGACGCGTTGTTCTGGTCACCGGAATTTGAGTACTCGACCCTGTCGATCCAAGAGCTGACCCATGAGAAAGAGCAGCTTCGCGTCTGGATGGATACCGTTCCGCCACCCCCGGAACTCGAATACGGTGCCGAACTGCCGAAGGAGATCCAGCAGGGGTTGGACGCCGCCCGCAAGAAGGCGGCCCAGGCCGCTGCCAAGACGGCCGCGGCTGCACCAGCTGCAACCGAAGCGACCGATCAGGACAAGCCAGAGGTCACGGCGAGGCCCGAAGACGACATCCATGTCGAAGCACAGGTGGACCAGGCCGTATTCGACAAGTTGATCGCGGAAGGCAAGAGTGAACGGGTCGCACGGGCCAAGGCCAAAGCGGCCTACGTGCGGGCAGAGAAGAAACGGATCCTGGCAGAACAGCAGCAAGAACAAGGAGGTGAGGAGTAGCACATGGAAATGGCAGACATCTTCATGTTGTTGATCGCCGTCATCGCCGGCGGGGCGGCGCTGTTCGTCGTCACCTCCGCCAACGTCGTCCATTCTGCCCTGGCTCTGGTGGTGGTCCTGGTGGGTGTGGCGGCAACGTTCTTGCTGCTTGGTGCGGAGTTCTTGGCCTGGACCCAGGTGCTGGTCTACGCCGGCGCGGTCATCGTGCTGATCCTGTTCGGGCTGATGCTGACCCGGGCACCGGTGGGTCCTGTTCGCGAGGACAACGACAATCAGCGGCTGGCCTTCGGCGTGTCCTTTGCGCTGTTCGCCTTCCTGATGGTGCTGATCGTCACCTCGCTGGGTGACACCACACTGTTGTTGACCGTCACGCCGACCGTCGGCCTGGCCGAGTTCTTGTATGTCGAGTGGGCCTTCCCGTTGTTGGCGATGGGCTTCCTGCTGACCGTCGCGCTGGTCGGAGCGGTGATCATCGCCCGGCAGGAAGAGGGTGAGGGGCCGTTGCCCGATGACGAGGCCTACATCGACCACAGCGAGGTGGCCCCGGTCCGCGCGGGCGACAGCTATGCCGAACCCGGATTCGACCCACCTCGGACGACCGACCGGCCGACCGGAGTCCCGGCCCGGAGCGACGTCTGATGCAGGCGGTCTTCCCGTTGTTCTTCGGGGCGTTGCTGTTCTGCACCGGCATCTACGGCGTGCTGGCCCGCCGCAACGCGGTGCTGGTCTTGATGAGTGTCGAGATGATGCTGGCGGCCGTCACCGTCAACCTGGTCACCTTCGGTTCGATGGCAGTTGGGGCTGGGGACCTGATCCTGACGGGCCAGATCTTCGCCTTGTTCGTCATCGCCATCGGCGCCGCGGAAGTAGGCGTCGGCCTTGCGATCATCCTGCTGCTCTACCGCAACCGGGCCACCGTCAACATCGACGACGCTGATCTGATGAAGTACTGAACCTCCTGAAGGCTGTCTCGCTCCACAATGATTTCTGACTACGCCTGGGTGATCCCCGCGCTGCCGGCCCTGTCGGCGGTGCTGATCATGCTGTTCGGCAAACACATGAAGGGCAAAGGGGCAGAGTTCGGCATCGCCGCCCTCGGCATCGCCTTCCTGCTGAGTGTGTTCGTCGCGGTGGAGGTGTTCAGCGCCAACGTCCAGGCGGTGGCGGACCTGGAAGAGGCACTGCATTCTGAAGAGGGGGGCGGTGGCGAAGAGGGGGAGACCGAGGGCGCCCTGCGACCCGGTCAGTCGGTCTTCGACGGGGTGATGGTCGCCACCACTGGCTTGGACGGCCTGCGGCTGGCAGCCGAGGGCGAGGCGATCGAGATTCCCGAAGGGATCAGTTCGTTCGTCAACGACGATTCGGTATCGCTGGGCACCTTGGGTGAGGGGTTCGAGCTGGAGGCGGGGCAACGCGTCGACGGTTTGGCCGCGATGATGTTCCTACTGGTCACGTTCGTGTCGTTGATGGTGCACATCTACTCCGTCGGCTACATGGCCGGGGAGCCGCGCTACACCTACTACTTCAACCTGCTCAGCCTGTTCACCATGTCGATGCTGCTGATGGTGATCGCCAACAACATGTTGCAGCTACTGGTCGGCTGGGAACTGGTCGGGGTCTGCTCGTTCCTGCTGATCGGGTTCTACTGGGAAGGGCGAAGCAACCAGTCCGCCGCCCAAAAGGCCTTCTTGACCACCAAGTTCGGGGACATCGGGCTGATGGTGGGTGTCGTCAGCCTGTGGGCGCAGTTCGGCACGTTCAACATCGCCCAAATCATTGATGACGCCACCCACGGGCTGCAGGCAGGGGGGCAGACCCTGGACAACGGCTGGCTGACCTTCGGCCTGATCTCGCTGTTCATCGGGGCCATCGGCAAATCCGCACAGTTCCCGCTGCAGACCTGGCTGCCCGATGCCATGGCCGGCCCCACCCCGGTATCGGCCCTGATCCACGCCGCCACGATGGTCACCGCCGGAATCTTTCTGGTCGCACGGATCTACCCGGTCTACCAACAGTCCCAGGCAGCCCTGAACGTCATCGCGATCATCGGGGTGATCACGCTGTTCGCCATGGGCTTCCTTGCCCTGGTGCAAGACGACATCAAACGGGTCCTGGCCTATTCCACGGTGTCACAGCTGGGCTACATGGTCGCGGCGCTCGCCTTCAGCTACACCGCCGGGATCTTCCACCTGTTCACCCACGGGTTCTTCAAAGCCCTGTTGTTCTTGGCCTCCGGGTCGGTCATCCACGCTGTGCACTCCAACAACATGGAGGACATGGGCGGTTTGCGGAAGTACATGCCCGCAACATTTTGGACCTGGATCATCGGCACGTTGGCGCTGGCCGCGGTGTTCCCACTGGCCGGATTCTGGTCAAAGGACGAGGTGCTGGCCGGGGCGTTCACCAACGGCGGCTACACCGGGACGGTGGTGTGGATCCTGGGTGGGTTGGGCGGGTTCATCACCGCCTTCTACATGGCCCGCGCGACGACCATGACGTTCTTCGGTGATTTCCGCGGGCATTCGGGCCACAGCACCGATGGATCAGTCGGCACGCCGCATGAGTCGCCCAGATCGATGAAGTGGCCCTTGATCATCCTGGCCGTCCCCGCCACCTTGATCGGGTTGATCAACCTTCCTTTCGAGCGTTTCCACCCCACGGGATTCAGTGCCTGGACCATGTTCAGCCTGGAGTACTTCGAAGGTCATCCCGCCGAATTCGTCGTGCCGTTGGCGATCGGGTCCACGCTGGCGGCCTTGCTGGGCCTGGCCCTGGGGTATCTGATGTATCGCCGCTACCGAGAACCGGCCCGGGACCCGTTCAACAACATGGGGCTGGCCACCACCGTCCTGCAACGCAAATACTTCTTGGACGACCTGTATTCCGGTGTGATCATGCACACCATCCGCGACCGGATCTCCCCCGCGATCTACTGGATGAACGACAATGTGATCGACCGGTTCGTCTATCTGGCCGGCAGCTCCACCAGGGCACTGGGTGGGGGGCTGTACCGGGTCGTCGACCAAAAGGGCATCGACGGGTTCGTCAACGGTGCCGGCAGCGGGGCGTCGTGGACCGGCGGACTGATCAAGTTCGCCCAATCCGGCAACGTGCAATTCTACGCCGGCGCCATGTTCATCGGTGTTTTCGTCTTCGCCGTGCTGTTTGCGGCGGCTGCATAACGTGACAACAAAGGGTCTTTCGAATGTTCTGGTCTGACTGGGCGATCACGCTCACGCTGTTCACCCCTCTTTTGGGTGCGCTCGCCATCGCGCTGATCCCAAAGCGCTCTGAACATGCCGCGCTACCGGTTGCGCTGGTCGTGTCGGTCCTGGGCTTCCTGCTGAGCCTGGGGATCCTGGCCGGATATGACTTCGGTGCCTCGGGATTGCAGTACGAGGTCAACATCCCGTGGATCGAGGCCGTGGGGGCCAACTATCACATCGGCATCGACGGGATCAGCCTGCCGCTGTTCGTCCTCAGCTATCTGCTGACGTTCCTGTGCAGCGTCTACGCCTACCACCACATCGAAGAACCGGGGAACCCCAAGGCGTTCCTCGCGCTGATGCTGCTGCTGCAGACCGGCATGGCCGGCACCTTCATCGCCTTCGACCTGATCCTGTTCTTCGTGTTCTGGGAACTGGTGTTGGTGCCGATGTACTTCATGATCGGGGTCTGGGGCGGCCCCCGTCGGGAGTACGCGGCGGTCAAGTTCTTCCTCTACACCCTGTTCGGCTCGGTGTTCATGCTGGTGGCCTTCCTGGCGCTGCGCTTCACCGCCGGGACCTTCGACATGATCGAGCTGACCCAGATGGGCCAGGCGGGGGCGTTGGGACTGACCTTCCAACGTCTGGCGTTCCTGGGCGTCTTCCTGGGCTTTGCGATCAAGGTCCCGATGTGGCCGTTCCACACCTGGCTGCCCGATGCACATACGGAGGCGCCCACGATCGGATCGGTGCTGCTGGCCGGCATCCTGCTGAAGATGGGCACCTACGGGTTCGTCCGCATCGCCATCCCGATCCTGCCGGACGCGGCGATGGACTACGCGCCGATCATCGCCATCCTCAGCGTCATCGCGATCATCTACGGTGCCCTGTGCTGCATGGCCCAGACCGACCTGAAACGCCTGATCGCCTTCTCCTCGGTCGGTCATATGGGGTTTGTCATGTTGGGCATAGCCACACTGACCCCGGTCGGCATCAACGCCGCGATCTTCGGGATGATCGCCCACGGCGTCATCACCGGGATGTTGTTCTTCGTCGTCGGCTCGCTCAAAGAGCGCTACCACACCCGTGACATGGCGACGATCGGCGGCGGGGTGTTGCAGACGATGCCGAAGATGGCGGCGATCTTCACCTTCGTGTCCATCGCATCGTTGGGACTGCCCGGCCTGGCCGGGTTCCCCGGTGAGTTCGCGGCGTTGCTCAGCGCATTTAGGCCTGCTCCCGGCCTGGCCGACGACGGCTTCTTGACCCTCTATCGGGTTCTGATGGTGCTGGCCGCGTTCGGCACCGTGCTGACGGCGGGCTATTTCCTGTACATGCTGCAACGCGTCAACATGGGCTCTGCCCCGAAGCGGTGGCTGAATGCCGGCCTGGCGGACGTGTCGGTCATCGAGTGGGGGACCTGGCTGCCCCTGCTGGCGATGACCTTGCTGCTGGGTGTGTTGCCGTTCCTGGTGTGGAACATCACCACCCCTGACGTGACGACCCTGTTGTCGTACTTCACCGGCTAGGAATCCACCCATGCCACCGGTTGCCCCCACCACGATCGACTGGGTCTCGTTGACCCCAGAGTTGATCCTCCTCGTGACCACCTTCGTGGTGCTGCTGGTCGAGCCCTTTGTGCCCCGCGACCGAGTCTGGATCGTCAACCCGATCGCCATTCTCGGAACCGTGGCCGCCCTGGTGGCGGTGGTCGGCCTGGCGATCGACGGGACCGACCGGGCGTCGTTCGGCAACATGTTCGTCGTCGACGACTACGCCCTGCTGTTCAAAGGCTTCTTCCTGGCCAGTGGCCTGTTGATCCTGCTGCTCAGCTGGCGCTACTTCCAGGAGGTCCGCACCTACCAGGGCGAGTACTACTTTTTGCTGCTGAGCTCCTATGTCGGCATGTTGTTGATGCCCTCTGCACGTGACCTGGTCATGGTGTTCATCGCGTTGGAGATCGTCAGCGTTCCCGGGTTCGTCATGGCCGGGCTGCGGAAGTTCGATCTGCGGTCCAACGAGGGCGCGATGAAGTTCTTCCTGATCGGGGTGTTGTCGATCGCGGTGCTGCTGTTCGGCGCGTCCATCCTGTACGGCTACACCGGCACAACCGATCTGGTCGGGATGGGTGTGGGCCTGGCCGAACTGGCCGACGAGCCACTCGTGTTGGGCGCGATGCTGTTCGTGATCGTCGGGTTCGGGTTCAAGATCTCGGCGGTGCCGTTCCACTTCTGGGCACCCGACACCTACGAGGGGGCGCCGCTGCCGGTCACCGCGTTCCTGTCGGTGTTGTCGAAGGCGGCCGGCATGGCAGGTCTGCTGCAGGTCTGCTTCATCGCCTTCGCGCCGTTGGCGGATGTATGGGCGCCGATCCTTGCGATCATCGCCATCGTCACGATGTTCTTGGGCAACCTGACCGCGTTGCAGCAGACCAGCGTCGTTCGCCTGCTGGCCTACTCCTCGGTGTCGACCGGCGGGTTCATCCTGGTCCCGTTGGGAATCGTGCAGGCCGGGGGCGTGAACGCCGCCGAGATCAACTCTCAGGCCTTCCAAGCGGTGATGGTCTACCTGATGGTGTACTCGGTGATGAACCTGGGCGCGTTCGCGGTCGTCATCGCCGTAGCGCGCCACAAGCCCCGCAA
>JBBSNE010000062.1:0-10558 GCA_038232815.1 Euzebyales bacterium
CCACACGTCGGCCAGGTCCCGGTGGCCGTCCATGCCGACGGCGTTCAGGTTCGGGCCGTCCAGGATGATCTGCAGGATGCCGTCGGCGGGTCGTTCGAACCGCAGGGCTTCGAAGGGGGCATACGGGTCAGCGTTGGCATCACGATTGTCGGCCATCAGGTTCCTCTTCGATGTCGTGCGGCTACGCCGCCATGCGGGCGTTACTGCACATCGACGGTTTGCGGTTTCGCCGCCAGACTAGATGGCGGCCGGTTGACATTTGCGTCCGGGCACCGCCTGGGGGAAGGTGTATGCCCATGGGACTGCTACAGGGCAAGGTCGCACTGGTCACCGGAGCGGCGCAGGGGATCGGGTTGGCCGTGGCCGAGCGGTTTGCCGTGGAGGGGGCGCGGCTGATGTTGGCTGATCTGGACGGCGATGCCGCCGCCAGCGCGGCCAAGGCAATCGACGGGGACGCCGCGGGTTGTGAGGCCGACGTCGTCGACGCGGATGCGGTGGCCGACATGGTCAATGCCACGCTGGAGCGGTTCGGACGTATCGACGTCCTGGTCAACAATGCCGGGATCACCCGCGATGCGTCGCTGGCCAAGATGACCTTGGATCAGTTCCGCCAGGTCATCGATGTGCACCTGCAAGGGACCTGGCTCGGCATGAAAGAGGTGTTGCCTGTGATGAAGGACCAAGGGGGCGGTGGCTCAGTGGTCAACATGTCCTCCATCTCCGGCAAGATCGGCAACTTCGGTCAGTCCAACTACGCCGCGGCCAAGGCCGGCATCGTCGGCATGACCAAATCGGTCGCCCGCGAGGGGGCCAAACATGCCATTCGAGTCAACGCCATCCAGCCGGGCCTGATCGACTCGGCGATGACACGGGCGATGCCTGCTGACATCTTTGCGTCAAAGGAGGCAGAGGTGCCGATGCAGCGTGCCGGCCAGCCCGACGAGGTCGCCGGCGTAGCACTGTTCTTGGCCAGCGATCTGTCCAGCTATTGCACCGGGATCACGATCGAGGTCGCCGGCGGGCGGCACATGTGACAGGAGCCATGCGATGACCGAGGTACGCGATGTCGTGATCTGCGGACCCGTGCGAACGCCTGTGGGCGCCTACGGCGGGGTCTTTCGTGATCTGGACGTGACGACCCTGGCGGCCACAGCGATCAGCGGGTTGATGAAACGCACCGGGGTTGACCCTGCCGCCGTGGATGAGGTGATCCTGGGTCAGGGCTATCCCAATGGGGAGGCGCCGGCGCTCGGGCGGGTAGCCGCACTGGACGCGGGGTTCGGCGTTGAGGTGCCGGGGTTGCAGGTCGATCGGCGTTGCGGGTCGGGTCTGCAGGCGGTGTTGGACGCAGCGATGCGAGTGCAGACCGGGGTGGCCGACGTCGTACTGGCCGGCGGCGCTGAGAGCATGAGCCAGGCCGAGCACTACGTCACCGGGGCCCGCTGGGGGCTGAAGGGGCGCCCGGCTGAGTTCAAGGACCGTCTTGCCCGTGGTCGCGTGACCGCCGGGGGCGTCAACCATCCGGTCCCCGGTGGAATGTTGGAAACGGCGGAGAACCTGCGAGCCGACTATTCGATCCCGCGTGAGGAACAGGATCGCCTGGCGCTGCAGTCACACGAGCGGGCGGTGGCAGCCCAGTCCGCCGGGCTGTTTGATTCCGAGATCGTTGAGGTGTCGGTCCCACAGCGTAAGGCCGACCCGGTGACCGTGGTGACCGACGAGCACCCTCGGCCGGACTCGACCATTGAGAAGTTGGCAAAGCTACGACCGATCTTGGGCGCGACGGTGGAGGGAGCGACCGTCACCGCGGGAAACGCCAGTGGGCAAAACGACGGGGCGGCGGTGTGTCTGGTGACCTCTCGCGATGCGGCTGAACAACACGGTCTGACCCCGTTGGCGCGGCTGGTCAGTTGGGGGGTGGCGGGTGTGCGTCCCTCCCACATGGGGTTGGGACCGGTTCCTGCGACGGCGGCCGCGCTGGGCCGGGCCGGGTTGTCGCTGGCCGACATGGATCTGATCGAGTTGAACGAGGCCTTCGCGGCACAGGTTCTGGCGGTGACGCGCGAATGGGACTTCGGTGCGGCCGATTGGGACCGTACCAACGTCAACGGCTCGGGCATTTCATTGGGCCATCCGATCGGCGCCACCGGTGCGCGGATTTTGACGACCTTGTTGTACGAGATGGGACGGCGCGAGGCCCGCTACGGGCTCGAGACCATGTGCATCGGCGGCGGCCAGGGCCTGGCAGCGATCTTCGAACGCGTCTAGAGGACACTTTTACTTGCCAAGTTGGAAAGTACAGTTTAACATTCCACTATGGAATCTGAACCAGCTGCATCTGCTTCGTCGAGAAATTCGGCCGCCAATCAGCTGAAGGCCTTGCATGACGCTCAACTCTCGATCTACACACGCTATCCCACGGTCAGCCGCTGGTATCCGCCCATCTTTGGTCTGCTTGCCGCGGCCATGGTCGTTGCCTTCGCTACACCGCCGTGGCTGACGGTCGTCCTGTGGGTTGTCGTCATGTGTGTCGCCGGAATCGGGGTTCACTGGTACCTCGATAAGAGAGGCGTGATTCCCAGCGGTAGGGGGGCGCCTCCGGCGATCCGCCGCGAGATGCGACTGTTTTATGTCGGTTACTGCCTGTCGATCGCGGGGGTCATCGCTTGCTACCTGCTGGTGTCATGGTGGGCAGCCGCCCTCCTCGCGTTTGTGATCTTCACCGCGCTGATTACCGTCTACGAAGCCCGATATGCACGGGCGGCCGAGCAAGTGGCGTCGGCAGCCGGACGTGTCGAACTGCCACGTAACAAGCCATGACGCTGGATCATCTGAACCCGCTCCTCTCGAACACGAAACGGCTTGCGGCGCTGGGTGTCCTTGCCAAGTCCAGTGAGGTTGAATTCGTATTCCTTCGACAGGCACTTGGTCTCAGCGACTCTGACCTGTCCAAGCAAATGGGCGCGCTGGCCGATGCCGACTACCTGACAACCAGAAAGACCGGCAAGGGGAGGAACCGCAAGACCTGGTTCAAGATCACCGGCGCCGGACGTAAGGCCATACGCCAGCACATCTCAGCGTTGAACGGGCTGGTTCACGACGCCCCGAACGCCCCGGCGCCACCCGTGGATGGCCGTTGAAGGGGGATGGCCACTGAAATTGGATGGCGCCGGCTCGCGGGACGGTCAGCGTGGCAGGGTCGCCGACGGGTCGGGGCACCGGCAGGGGCTGCCGCCCTGGCACCTTGGGCAACCGTCGGCGTAGCGTTGCGCCGCGGCGGTCAAGTCGACGCCGGAATGGGCGGCGAGTGACGCCAGCCAGGCCATCACGTCGGCGAACTCTTGCATGCGTTGCTCGTGGGTTCCGCGGAACAGGGCGCGTGACAACTCACCCACCTCCTCGGTGAACCAGGCAAACGACCTCGCCAAGCCTCGTTCGGCGTCACGCTCGCCGTACACCTCGACCATTTGCTGTTGAAAGGCGGCGATGTCGTTGAGATGCGGCATTGGGGCGGCACCCTAGCCCCTGATCCGTTGCGCAAGCCGGTACCCTTTCACAACGATTGGGGTTGTGAAAGTGTACGCGTATATTCTTTCGATAATGGGTTGGACAGGATCGGACATGCATGGCTGACGGTGGTCGCGAAGTATCCCTTGGGTGGCGGGGCTTGACCGTTCGTGCGTGGCTGCCCGAGAAGTTGCAGGGACGCACCGTCACATTGTCCGAGCGCACGGTCCGCTCGACCGAGCAGGCTGCGGCCGCCGTCCGAGAGATCGCGTCTCGGGTCCCAACCGGGTTCGAGCCCCTTGCCCGACTTCTATTGCGGGCTGAAGGGTTGGCGTCGTCACAAGTTGAACAGATCCGTGCGCCAATCGCGGACGTCGTTCTTGCGGAGGTGTATGAGGGTGTAGGTGTGGCAGCACATGTCGCCGATAATCTAAAGGTGGTAAAGGAGGCGCTCGTCCATGCATCCGGCACAGCACCTCTTACCGCAGAGGTATTGCATGCGTGGCATCGCCAGATGATGACGCATGGTTCGCTGCCTGATGGACTCATCGCCAGTTGGCGGTCCCAGATCGGCTGGATCGGGGGTGCCACCCCGGCCGAAGCAGTGTTCGTACCGGCGCCGCCGGACTCCATCGAGCGTCTGATGGACGATCTGCTCCTCACAGCCAATGCATGCCCCTGGGACCCTGTAACCACTGCAGCAGTCGTCCACGCACAGTTCGAAACCATTCATCCCTATGCAGACGGTAACGGCCGTGTCGGCCGTGTTCTTGCGCTGTGGCTTCTGGCACGCAAACTCGAGGGCGTCACGGTCCCACCGCCCATGAGCGTTCTCATTGCACAGGACACGAATTCCTACATCGCGGCGCTTGGCGCGTTTCGTATCGGCATGGACGACCAGCTCGTGCACTGGTTTGCATCAGTCATCATCCCAGCCGCACATGCATCGATCAACTGGGCGGAGAAGCTCGACACGCTCGTCGACAACTGGCACGGTCGAACCGAAGGTTTTCGTTCGGATGCCGCCAGCCGTCGGTTACTCCCCATCCTGGCCAGGTTTCCGTTGTTGTCGGCCGAGATTGCCGCCGAGCAGCTTGGAGTGACGCTGCCCGCGGCCCGCAACGGTCTTGACGCCCTCGTCGAAACTGGCATTGTCATCGATCACGGCACCGTGGCGTCCGGACCGGGACGGCCGCGCCGGTGGTGGTCAGCACCCGAACTGCTCGATCTGCTGCGCCAGGGACCCATGTGACGCTGCCAGGCCATCACGTCGGCGGAGTAGTGCGCTCATGCTTGCGATGGGGTGGGGCTGGTCCGGCAGCTGATAGAGGGTGAGCATCAGTTGCATCGGGTACTCGAGCGACTTGAGACACCCAGCACTGTGTCGGATCGTCCACCCCCGCTAGGGGCACGATCCGACACACCCTGTCCGCCCGCTTCGACACCACCTACACCACCACGATGCCGTTCTCGATGGTTCCCGCGACCAGCGGCATACCCGGTCGGTAAGCCAGGTGGTCTGGATGGGGGGCGTCCAGGAGGACCAGGTCGGCCGTGGCACCAGCGCTCAGGTGGCCGATGTCGGGTTTGCCCAGTGAACGGGCGCCACCCGCGGTGGCTGCCCAGATCGCTTCGTCCAACGTCATGTGGCAGTCGCGCACCGCCAGCGCGATGACGAAGGGCATCGACATCGTGTAGCTGGATCCGGGGTTGCAGTTGGTGGCCAACGCCACGGTGGCGCCGGCGTCGATCAGCCGTCGGGCGTCGGGGTAGGGCTGGCGGGTAGAGAAATCCGTCGCCGGCAACAAGGTGGCGACGGTAAAGGAGCCGGCCAGCGCCTCGACGTCGTCGTCGGTCAGGTACGTACAGTGATCGGCTGAGGCGCAGCCAAACTCAACGGCCACCTGCACACCCGGCCCGGGCCCCAGCTGATTGGCATGCACACGGGGCGTAAGTCCCGCCGTGATACCGGCAGCCAGCACCGCCCCCGATTGGTCGGCGTCGAAGGCCCCCTGTTCGCAGAACACGTCGATCCCCTTGGCCAGGGGCGCGCACGCGGGGATCATCTCCCCGATCACCAGATTGACGTAGGCGTCGGTGTTGCCGTCGAACTCCGGTGGGGTGACATGGGCGCCCAGCAGAGTGGTGTGTGCGGTGACCTCGCCCGCCAGTCGTAGCAGTCGGGCCTCGCTGTCGGTGGTCGCGCCGTACCCCGACTTGATCTCTCGTGTGGTGATCCCGGCTGCTCGGGACTCTGCCAGTCGGATTGCCAGGTCACGCCGCAGGGTCTCGTCGTTGGCTGTTCGGGTGGCGGCGATGGTGGTGGTGATTCCGCCAGCCTGATACGGCTGGCCGGCCATGCGAGCGGTGAACTCCTGCGCCCGGTCGCCGGCGAAGACCATGTGGGTGTGACTGTCGACGAACCCGGGCAGCACGGCGCGTCCCCCGGCGTCGATCCGATGGTCGGCAGCAGGGGGTGTGCCCGTACCGACCGCTTGGATACGTGCCGTGCCCCGTGCGTGTCCCTCGTAGCGTTCACCCTCATAGATCAGCCAGGCATCGGCCAGGCCGCACCCGGCGCCGGGAAACGCTGCGCCACCTGACCTGGATGGACCGCAACGATCGGCCCGCCGAGTGGAATGTGCGGGGTCCTGCGTGAGCAGCCAGCCGATGTTGGTGATCACCGTGGTCGTGGTGGGTGGGTCGGTTGGGCCGCTCACGTTGTTGACCTGTCTTTGGTGAGTGCGATCGTCTCCGCGAGTTCGCTCGGCACGTCAAGGTCGTGATGCCTGCCGTCGGCAACGACCACCCGACCCCCCACGATCGTGTGGGTCACGTCGGCGGCGATCGCGGCGAACACGATACCCCCAGCCAGGGCTTCACGGGGCAGCCCGGCCAGGCGCACCGAGTCCAGACCCACCACGCAGAGATCCGCCAACATGCCCGCCCGGATGCGACCAGTACCAGACCATCCCAGGCTGCGCGCCCCGCCCGCCGTCGCGGCCTCCAGCAGGACCCCTGGGTCCAGGGTCCCGCGAACCTGCGTGCTCAGACGCAGATCCAGTTCCACGCCTCGACCCTCCTCGAATAGATCGATGACGGCGTGCTGATCGGTTCCCAGGGCCAGACCAGCCCCGGCCACATGCAGACGGCCGGCGGGCACGACACCGTCGGCCAGGTCGCGCTCGGTCGTCGGGCAGGCGCACACCGTGGCCCCGGCCGCCCCGAGCACGCCGATGTCGTCATCATTGAGCCACACGCCGTGGACGGCAGTGAACTGTGGCCCCACGGCCCCAGCGTCGGCAAACAACCTGACCGGCGAGGCGCCATGAGCCTCTTGTGCCCGACTGACCTCGGCGGGCTGTTCGGCCACGTGGGCGTGCAATACCCGCGCGTCCCCGGATGTGTGAGGCAGGTCCCGTAGCCGTTTCACCACCGCAGCCATCTGCGCAGGCGGTACGGCTCGCACCGAATGGATGGCGCCGCCGATCTGTACCTCCTTGGATTCGACCCCCTCCGTCAACCCGGCAACCCGACCCGCCCAGTCGTCGACCGACCTGTCGCTGAACCGCTGCTGCACCTCGTTCAGACGTGGTTGTTCGATCGTGTCACCCAGATCCCCGGTCAGGTAGACCGCGTCCAACAGCGTCAAACGGATTCCCGCGTCAGCCGCGGCCGCCATGACGGCCGCACCCATGGCATTTGGATCTTCGTACGAACCCCCGTCCGCTTGGTGATGCAGGTAGTGGAACTCACCGACGCAGGTGATCCCGGCCAGGAGCATCTCACCGAACACGGCTCGCGCAAGCTGGTGGTAGCTGTCAGGGTCCAGCGCGGCGGCCACCGCATACATCTGGTCCCGCCACGACCAGAACGATCCGGGCCCACCATGCGTCCGCCCCCGTAGGGCCCGATGGAACGCATGGCTGTGGGCGTTGACCAGACCTGGAAGCGTGGCCCCTGGCAGATGCGTTCCCTCTGCCGTCACTTGTACGAAGCGGTCCGAATCCGGCTCGACCACCGCCAATCGGTCCCCCTGGATTCCCAGCACCACCCGGTCCCGCATCTTCCCGTCGATCCACGCGTGGTCACAAGCCAGCCACCGATCCACAGGATTGGCAGCGTCGTTCACGACCCCACCCGCTGCACATAGGCGCCGATGCGTTCTTCGAAGGCCTCGCGGTGGAATCGCTGGTAGTTCGCCCAGGTCATGAACGTGGTCGGATCGCTGACGCGGTCCACGAAGACCATGCCGTCCAGGTGATCGCACTCGTGTTGAAACGTTCCGGCGGTCACCCCTCGTTTCACCTCCTCGTGTGCTACTCCCTCGCGATCCAGCCACTGGACTTGGACCGCCACGTGACGTTGCAGCTCCCCCCGGAGGCCCGGGACGGAGAGGCACCCTTCGTTGATTGTCTCCGTTCCCTCCTCCAGCGGGGTCAGGACCGGGTTCACAAGAACGGTGAGGGGGATCGGCGGCTTGTACGGATAGCGCGTCGCCGTGTGTTCGGGCGTCACCTCGGCGATGGCGATCCGCAACGACACTCCTATCTGCGGCGCGGCGATACCCGCCCCGTTGGCGTCACGCATGGTGTCGATCAGGTCAGCGATCAGCGCTTGGATGTCGGCTGACGGCAACTCCTCGGTCGTAACCGGTCGGGTCGGGACCCGCAGGACCGGATCGCCGACATGGACCAACGGTCTGACGCTCACGTCAGGGGCGCCCGGGATCGGCTGCGCCAAGCGACGGAAAACCCGGGCACCCTCCGGGTAGACACCAACACGATCACGCGCTCCACAGCACCGGGAACAGCGGGTGATCCATCGGGGCGCCCTCGGGCAATTCGTCCTCCAGACCGTCGAAGGGCGGTGAGGTGGTCCAACGGCGGGGGGCGTGCACCATGTCGTCACCGAGCATCCGGATGCTGATGACCCGCCGGCGGTTGCCGGCGTTGGTCCCTCCCGCGCCGTGCAGGGTCAACATGTTGAAGAAGACCGCGTCCCCAGGCTCCATCTCCCAGCCCAACACCGTGTACTCCTTTGGGTTGCCGTCGATGTCGGGCAGGTCCGACAGGGTGCCTTCGGGAAACCATTTGGCCTGGTCGTCCATGAACGTCCGGGGCATGTACCACTCACCGGAGTGTGAACCGGCCACGAACTCAAGCGTTGACTCCCGCGGGACCGGGTCGACGGGGAACCACATGGAGGCGTTCATCCGTCCCTCCACGTTGTAGTACGGCTGATCCTGGTGCCAGGGCGTGCGCTGAGACGTCCGTGGTTCCTTGGTCAGCATGTGGTCGTGGTACAGCCGTACCTGGTTTGAGCCCATTAACTCGGCGGCGATGCGTGCCGCCGGTGATTGTTTGATAAAGCGTTCGATCTGTTCGATGCGCTGCCAGTTGCAGAAGTCTTCGATGAAGGCGCCGTCGCTTGCCTGACTGGCCCGCTTGGCGCGGGGCGACAGGTCGGCCAGGTTGGCGTCGATCGCGGCCGTTGCCAGGGCCACATGGTCCGGGGTGAACGCGCCGCGCACCACCACGGCCCCGTCCCGTCGGAACGCCTCTTGGGTGGCCTTGTCGGTGATGGTCTGGTCGGTGATGGTTGTGGTCTGGGTGGTCATCTGTTGGTCTCCTTTTTGTCAGTCGCGGTCGGTGCCATCGGGATGTGAACGCCCCGTTCACGGGCGACCTGCAGGGCCCGGTCGTAGCCCGCGTCGGCATGGCGCATGACGCCAAGGCCCGGGTCGACGGTCAGGACTCTTTCGAGCTTTTGTGCGGCCAGGTCGGTGCCGTCGGCCAGGCACACCATGCCGGCGTGAATGGAACGACCGATACCGACCCCTCCGCCGTGGTGGATGCTGACCCACGTTGCCCCCGAGGAGGTGGTCGACAACGCGTTCAACAACGGCCAGTCGGCGATCGCGTCGGACCCGTCGGCCATGCCCTCGGTTTCGCGGTAGGGGGAGGCGACGGAGCCTGAGTCCAGATGGTCCCGGCCGATGACGATCGGTGCCGACACCTTGCCGTCTCGTACCAAGTCGTTGAAGACCTTGCCCAGTTTGGCCCGTTCGCCGTAGCCCAGCCAACAGATCCTGGCGGGCAGACCCTGGAATGCCACCTGTTTCGAGGCCTTACTAATCCAACGGTGGAGGGGTTCGTCGTCAGGGAAGGTGTCAAGAACCGCCTGGTCGGTGACGGCGATGTCGGCGGGGTCGCCGGAGAGCGCGACCCAGCGGAACGGCCCTTTGCCCTCACAGAACAGGGTGCGGACGTAGGCCGGCACGAAACCGGGGTAGTCAAATGCGCGTTCGAACCCCCCCAGCTTGGCCTCGGCCCGCAGAGAGTTGCCGTAGTCGAACACCTCCGCACCCCGGTCCAGATAGCCCACCATCGCCCGGCAATGCGCGGCCATTGCCGCACGGGCCCGCCGGGTCAACTCGGCCGGATCTTCGGCGGCCATCGTGGCCGTCGCCTCCGGGGTCAGGTCCACGGGGACATAGCTGAGGGGATCGTGGGCCGAGGTTTGGTCGGTCACGATGTCGGCGGGAAAGTTCAGTTCCAGCAGGCGTGGCAGCAGTTCGGCGGCGTTGCCGATCAGTCCGACCGACAGCGGTCGGCGTTCGTCACGGGCGGCGATGCAACGTGCGATCGCATCGTCGATCCCAGAAGCGATGACGTCGAGGTAGCGATGGTCGACCCGTCGCTGCGCGCGCTTCGGGTCCACCTCGATGCACAGGGCGACCCCCTCGTTCATGGTGACCGCCAGCGGCTGCGCGCCGCCCATCCCACCCAGACCCGCTGTCAGGGTTATCGTGCCGGCCAGCTGGGAGTCGAACCTCCGCCGGGCGATCTCGGCGAAGCATTCGTAGGTGCCCTGCAGGATCCCCTGGGTGCCGATGTAGATCCATGACCCGGCGGTCATCTGGCCGTACATGGTCAGACCGGCTTCTTCCAGGCGGCGGAACTCCTCCCAGTTCGCCCAATCGGGCACCAGGTTTGAGTTGGCCAGCAGCACCCGCGGCGCCCATTCGTTGGTGCGGATGACCCCGACA
>JBBSNE010000063.1:0-10498 GCA_038232815.1 Euzebyales bacterium
AGCGTCAGCGGCGCCAAGTGGCAACGTGACGCTCGTGCTCCTTCGACAGCGCGGAACCGACTGAATGGTCCTCCCCATTAGCCACGTTGGTGTCCGGCCTGTCCCCACGTTCTCGGATTTGCATCCTCGCCACCAGGCCTGCGGCCCCCCGTGGCACGCCGGCATAGCGTTCTTCGCCGTAAAGCTCGGTAACGATCTCATCTACGGACGGCAAGTCGGTACCTGACCCCTCGTGGAGATAACGGCTGACCGCCTCTCGTACGAGGTCGGTCACGGACCGCCGACGGATGGTCGCGAGCAGTCGCAGACGGCGATGCTCGCTGGAGTCCAGATAGACAGGCGTCCATTGTGACATCAGGGTGCCATCATAACGGTGGGGCCCATGACTATTTGAGTGTGGCTCCCGCGTCGATGACCAGCGTCTGGCCGGTCACATAACGGGCCTCGTCGCTGATGAGCCAGCGGATCCCGTGGGCGATGTCGACCGGTTCCATCCGCTCGATCGGTATCGGTAACGACAAGCTGTCGTTCAACCCTGGTAGCGACGCCTGCCATGCCTCGGAATGGGGGTTGGTTGTCATGTGCGTCGCCGTGCCGCCAGGTGCGACGGCGTTCACGCGCACGTATTCACTTGCCAGTTCGAGGGCAAGGCTCTTCATCAGGGCAATAACCCCGGCCTTGGCCGCGGCGTAATGACCGATCGTCGGTAGTGGTTTGACTGCCGCACTGGATGAAACCAACACGACGGATCCGCCTACATCTGCCTCAAGAATCGTTGGGATGGCGGCGCGCACCGTGTTCCAGGTGCCGGTCAGGGTGACGTCGATCATGGTCGTCCACTGATCATCGGTCAGTTCCCACGTGGATGACCCGAAGCTTGCGATCCCCGCGTTCGCCACCACCCCGTACAGCCCGCCGAACGTGTCCGCCGCCAAGGCGACAGCCTGTCGCAACTGTTGAACATCCCGGACGTCGACATCGGCAGTGATGCAGCGTCCACCTGCCGATGTCACCTGTTGTGCCGTCGTACTCAGGTCGTCGGCCGAAGAGGTGTCAAACGGCACAGTGTCAACTTGGCGGCTGACGTCGGTGGCGACGACGGCTGCGCCAGCCTGCGCAAGGCTGACGCATGTCGCTCGGCCGATACCGCGAGCAGCACCTGTCACCATGACGGTCTTGCCGGTCAGATCGATGGACATTTGATCAGCTCCGTGACGTGATTCGAGATGACAAGGTCGAGCGACGTTGAGGAGGTGGTGTGACCCGGCTGCGGGTCAGCCGGACCGTACCGTCGGTGACCACGGCGGCGACCGCCGGGGTGTCACCCAATGCCAAGGCCTCCAGCGCGTCGGTCGCAGCGGAGCCAACAGGGCTGTCCAGGATCACCAAGTCCGCGGTGCGCCCCCGGGCCACCACGCCGGATTCCAGACCGTACCGTGCTGCCGTCTGTCCTGATGCGCACGCCACCGCCTGTGGCGGCGCCAACCCGCCCAAGGCACACGCGTAGGCCATCACCCGTAACAGCGACAGAGGAATGACCCCGGTACCTGAGGGTGTGTCGCTGCCGAACTGCAGGCGATGCAACGCGTTTTCCTTGCGCACCAGTGCCACGACGTCTCTTAGCGCTCGAATGTTTCCGGCCTGAACAACCTCCAAGGCGGCGTGTGTCCCCTCCATAATCCTCTCGACAGTCCCCGCCGGGGGGGCCGTTGGTCCCCCATTGACGTGCGAGGCAACGTCGGGCTGCAGCGCCAAGACGTGGTCGGCGCCTATTGGGGCTGAGCCGGGGAGCGAGGCACCACCCACATGGACCGGGACGATGAAACCATGTTCCTTCGCTGCCGCAACCACGGGTCCGGCTTCTTCGGGGTCACGGATCCCACCGATTCCTATCTCGCCCAAAAGGTGTAACCCCATGGCGGCCAGTTCGGCGATGTCTTCAGGGGTCACTCCACGCTCCAACAGCAAGGCGCCGGCATGGATTTTGGCGCCTCCGGGCCGCATGTTGCGAGCTGAAAGATAGGCAGCGATTGCCATGGCCTTGGCGCCGTTCGCACTGCCATCGCGTCCCGGCCAGTGTGGTTCGCCCGCACTGATCATCGTGGTGACGCCCCCGTGAAGGTATGACGTCATCCAGTCGTGCGCGGTGTGGCGGGGCGTGTAGTCACCCAATACAGGATGGATGTGAGGGTCGACGAGGCCCGGGACGATCGTTGCCCCATCCACATTCAGCACCGGTAGATCGTTGTTGTCCAGATCGGCACGGTCACCTAACTCGACGATCAACCCATTGCTGCACCGGACGGTGTCACCGTCCAGCACCGGGCTGTCCAGCCGACCGGACAGAATCGTTTGGGCACCGGTGACCAGCAGATCCCCGCCCGAGGATCCGTCACGGCCGTCGTTGTTCAATTGTCATCCCATGCGGCGACGATCTGTTCCACTGACTGGACGGTCCCGAAGTGGGTCTTGATGTCGTACAGGCTGGAGGCGTGTTCCCGGGGTCCCGTTGCCCGGCAGGCGTCCTCGGCCACCGCGACCTCATAGCCAAGGAAGAATGCGTCGTGGGCGGTCGAGCGCACACAGATGTTGGTGACCAGGCCGCACAGCACGACCCGCTTGATGTCGTGTTCGCGCAGCCACAGGTCAAGGTCCGTGGCGAAGAATCCGCTGTAGCGCCGCTTGTGGATGATGTGGTCGGGATCCTTGACGACAATCTCCTCCGGCAACTCAGCGCCGGTCGTGCCCGCCAAACAGTGAGGCGTGCGTTTGTCGAACAGCCGATCACCCTCCTGATAGCGGGCGTTCAGGAACACCACCTCGGCACCGGCCGTGCGTGCGGCCGCCGTCAACGCATTCACGGGTTGCATCAACTCCTCCCCCCCGGGCAGGTACATCGCGCCCTCGGACTCCACGAAGTCATTCAGGACGTCGATGACGAGCACCGCGGTACGCTCGGGCGGCGTTGCGGGCCGGTCGCCGTCGGTTTGGTGGGCGGAAAATGGATCAACAGGATCAGTCATGGTTGCCATCCTTTTCGTCGTCGTTGTGGATCCGTGGATGGTTCACAGGGTCTCGCCACCGTCGACGTCCAATACGGCACCGGTGATGAACGCTGCCCGTTCTGACAGCAGGAACACGATTGCTTCGGCGACTTCGTGTGGCTGCCCGACCCGACCCAAGGCCGGTCGCTCGGCCAATACCTGGACCCACTCCTCGGGATCGGTTCCCTCCGGCGCCCCGCCCCGCAACATCGGTGTGTCGATCGGCCCGGGGCTGACACAGTTGCAGCGGACGCCGTCAGGGCCAAGCTCGACCGCGACCGCCTTGGTCCAGTGGATAAGTCCCGCCTTGGAGGCTGAATATGCGGTGAAGTCGGGGTACGCCCGACGGCCGGCGGCGGACGCCACGGTCACCACTGACCCCCGTCCGCTGTCGATCAGGGGAACCCGAGCAGCCTGCAGCAACGACGCCGCGCCGATCAGGTTCACGTCCAGGGTCCGGCGCCACAGTGCGGCGTCGGTTTGGGCAATCGGGGCATACCGGCTGACCGCTGGCGTGATGACAAGCCCGTCGAGCCCACCCATACGTTCCGCTGCGGTCTCCATCGCCGTGGTGGCGGCATCGCTGTCCCCGATATCCGCCTGGACATCAGCTGCCTCATCGCGGTCGATCACCATGACCGTTGCGCCCTCTGCAACGCACAGATCAACCACGGCGGCGCCGATTCCCGAGGTACCGCCGACGACGGCGGTACGGCGGCCGGACAACATGGGGCGTCGGTTCACACCGTCCCCCCGGCGTCATCCGATGTCATATCAGCCGCGCCCGTTCGCAGGACGTCAACGACACGATCGTTGAACCCGTTTTCGACCTCCAGCACGACTCGACAACGCGCGTCCGGCTGATCGGGATACCCGGCATACATTCCACGTAGGTCACAGACGGTCGCGCCTCGGGAGGGGCCATGACTGGTGTCCACCGTGGCCACCACCACGGGCGACAACCGAGGCTGCAACGTGCCGATGGCAACACCGACGGCAAGGACATCGTGCATGGCCGATGACCGCTCACCAAACGCGGCATCGGCGAAGAAGTTGAAGTAATGGTCGGTGATGGCAGCGACGTAACGTCCGATCAGACTGGGCCCATCAGCCAAGAGTTGGCGATGTGTCTCGGTCAATCTGACGCGCATGGTCACGTCCAGTGGAAGCATCGTGACGCGCCAGTCGGCCGCGAATACGGCGTGGGCGGCGATCGGGTCACAGGCAATGTTGGCCTCGGCCTTCGGGGTGACGTTCCCGGGCGCATCGGCGGCACCACCCATGATGGTGATCCCGCGGGCCAGTTGCGCCACCTGCGGATCAAGGCTCAGCGCCACGGCGATGTTGGTCAGCGGGCCTACCGCGACGATTTCGACCTCGCCGGGGTGGTCCCGCACGACCTGGCTGATCTGGACAGCGGCATGCACCGGGGACACCCCGCCGGTCCTGTCCTCGATGCCCAGGGCACTCGCGTCGACGTTGCCCTGCCCGTCCTCGCCATGGACATGAGGGGCGAACACCGGAGGGCTGCCATCGATCGGCGCCGCCGTGCCCTGGGCAACCGGGACCTCGGTCAAGCCTGCCAGGTCCAGGACCCGCCGTGTGTTGCGGGTCGCGATGCCGACGGGGGCGTTGCCCCACACGCCGCCTGCGGCCAGGATCTGGGCTTCGGGAACCAATGCGGCATACAGGATGGCGATGGCGTCATCGATACCGGTGTCGCAGTCCAACAGGATTTTGGTGGGCATGGGGTCTGAGGTCCCTTTCTGAACCGAAGGCATTGCCGCGGCTAGTCGATGCCGCTTGAGGCCAAGGATTGGGTGAAGTAGCGCTGAAACCGAAGCAGGGCAAGTACGGGAATGACGGCAAGCACGAAGGTGCCGGCGAAGATCTGACCCGGGTCGAAGCCGTACTCCGCCTGTCCTTGCAACTGGGCCAGCACCACCGGTCCAACCTGAAGTTCGACGTCGGACACAACAATCAGCGGCCACAGGTAGGCCTGCCATTGGAAGACGAACAGGACCAGACCGGCCCCGATCAGCGCCGGGCGTGACAGCGGCAGATAGATGTGGAACAGCACCCGCAGGGGACCCGCACCGTCGACACGGGCGGCTTCTCGCAGTTCGTCGGGGATGCCCAAGAAGAATTGACGGATGGCGAACACGGCGAGGCCGTTACCGACACCCGGCAGGATCAGTGCTGCATAGGTGTTTCGCAGTCCCCAATCCTGGAAGGTCTCGCCCAGTGGAATCGCAACCGCATCGAACGGGACCAGGAATCCGACCACCACGATGGCGAAGACGACTTCACGGCCGCGAAACTGCAGGGCGCTCAATGCGTAGGCCGCAAGACTGCAGATCACCAGGCCGGCGACAACGGTCACGCCGGCGACGACCAAGGAATTGACCGTGGCTCGCAAGAACTGTCCCTCGAACAGGGTTGCGAAGTTCTCAAGCGTGACCCGGTCGGGTATCAACACGCGGGGGTCAAGAGGTGAGAGATACCGGAAGATGTCACGCTCGGGTCTGAACGCGCTGATGACGATCCACCACAGGGGCAGCAGGAAGAAGCCCGACACGATCACCGCCATCGGGGTCAGCACCCACAAGCGAATCCACTCCGGAACGTGGCGGTCCAACATCACAGTCGCTCCTTGGGCTGCAGCAACGCGAACTGCACCGCCACGACGATCAACATGATCGTCATGACCACCACGATCTGGGCGGCTGCCAATGAGTAGTCGTCGAACCGGTAGGCCTGCTGATAGGTCTCCCACATGATCAGGTCCGTGGCGCCGTTCGGTCCACCGCCGGTCATGATCTGAACGGGGGCAAACATCAGGAAATTGACCACCGTGTCCGCGACCAGGACGAACGTCAGTTGGCGTCGGAGCAGCGGCAAGGTGATATGGAAGAACGATCGCCACCACCCGGCACCGTCCAGTGCGGCTGCCTCATACAGGTCGGTCGGGATGTCACGCAGTCCGGCGATCAAGAAGATCATCCAGTACCCCACGCCGACCCACGACGCCATCGTGATCAACGAGGGAAACACCAGGCTTTCGGTGATCAACCAGTCCTGGGTCGGCAGTCCCAGGCTGGCCAGTACAGCGTTGATGGGACCGTCGGGCCGGAAGGCCACCCGCCACACGATCGCCGAGACAGCGATGGGGATGGCCGTCGGGGCGAACGCCAACGTCTGCCAGATGCGGTTGGCAGGAAGTCGCTGGGTCAGCAGCAATGCCAGCGCCAAGGACAAGACGATCTGGATCGGATTGATCAGCAGGTTGAACCACAGGGTCACGCTGACGGTGTTGCGGAACTGGGGGGAGTCCAACATGAAGCGGTAATTGCCCAGCCCGGTCCCTCCGTCAGGTAACTGAAAGCTGGCGATTGCTGCCTGTGCCACGGGTAGCAGACGGAACAAGATCAAGGCGATGATGAGGGGGGACAACAGTGCGATCGCGACCAAGAGGTCGCGATGCCGATGTCGGAATGTTCGTCGTCTGCCGTCGGAAGCCGTTGCCCGCCGGCGGTGTCGGACCAAGGGGTTCTCGACGTGGCCGATGGTCACTGATGTCGCTCCTGCAGTTCGAGGTGTCACGGCCGACCCTGGGGGACCGGGCCGGCCGTGACGCCGTTGGGTGGGTCAGGTCACAGTCGTTGGAATGCCGACTCGATCTCCTCCTCGGCCTGTTGCAATCGCTCCTGTGGGTCCGTGCCGCTACGAATGTCCTCAAGCGAGGTGTTCATTACCTCTTCGAACTGCACGTAGCCCACGCTGAACGGGCGTGGAACCGCCGTGTTCTCAATCTCATACATCGCCAGGTCGGCAAAACCCTCCAACTCCGGCCGCATGCTCTCAAGCTCTGCCAACTGGACGGGAAGGGCTTCAAGGTTGGCAGTGGGAACCGCCAGTCCGGAGGCCATTGCCAATGCGCCGTCCTTGGTCGTGGTGACGAATTTAACGAACTCGACAGCCTCCTCGATGTGCTCGGAGTTCGGGTCCACGGCCAAGTGTTCAGAGTCGGTGGGCGTCACTGGCTCCCCATCTGCGAAATAGGGAAATGCCGCCACGCCGAAGTTCAGGTCTTCCTCTTCGGCAAAGACCGGAATCCACCAGGGACCGCCCGGCATGAAGGCGGCGTTACCGTTGACGAATATGGGTTTGGTCTCGTCGGGTGCCACACCTCGGGGTGCCAGTCCCTCCTCGTACAAACCAGCCCAGAACTCGGTGGCCTGCAACCAGCCGTCATTCATCAGGTCGGGTTGCAGTCCTTCCTCGCCTGTCAGGCCACTGCCGCCGCCCAGGGACTCTGGCAGTGGTTGGAACTGGTAGTAGCGGCTGACCTGGTCGTCGATGTAGCCCCACTCCGCTCCGGCTTCTTGTGCCTGGCGGGCCAAGTCGGCCAATTCCTCCCAGGTGATCCGCTCTTCCGGGTCCATCGACGGAGGTTCGATCCCGGCTTGTTCCAACAGGTCGATGTTGTAGTACAGGATCTGGGTCGACGTCCGCATCGGCACCGTCCACAGCTTTCCGTCGATCGTGGCAGTCTCAAGCCCGGCCTCCGGAACAACGCCTTGTAGGTCATCGAAGTATTCGGTCAGCTCAAGGGCGTAACCCTGGTCCACGATCGAGGGGTTCCGCGGGGCGTCGGCGTAGTAGACATCGATGTCGCTGGTGGCCCCACCGACCCGCTGGGCGATCACGGCGCTGAGCTCTTCGAACGGCACCGATTCGTAGTTGACCGTGATGCGGTCCTGGCTGGATTCGAACGCCTCGACGACGGGTTCCAGCAGTTCAGGAGGCTGGGTGCCGACGAAGGAGATTTCCACGGTCTCGCCGCTTGCTGCCTCCTCGGTCTCCTGAGCGTCGGCGCCGCTGTCGTCGACGGCGTCGTTGTCGGTGGGTTCCTCGTCTGCGGCGGGGGCGTCCCCCGTCTCGTCTTCGGCGTCACCTCCGCAGGCGGCCAGCACCAGGACCAGGCTCAGCAGCAGGGCAAGTATCTTCAAGGGTTTGGGTCGGGACATGGGTTCTCCTAGTGGTTGTTCGGCTGTTCGTGTGAGGAACGGGCGATCACTGTCGGTCGCCCAGGGCAGGCTCATACAGCGCCCCCGATCAGTTGCCGCATCTCAGCTGCCGTGTCGCGTAGCGCCTCAAGCGAATGCTGCAAGTCGAAGCGGAAGCTGGGTGTCGCCAGCGACAGGGCAACGACCCCGCCGGGTGAACGGGCGGGAATGGGAACGGCAACTGATGCCATTCCATGGTCGAGTTCGTCCAGTTGCGTGGCGTAGCCATGTTGGCGTGCCATGGCCTGTAGGTCCTGGGACGGCAGAGTGACATCGGGCATCTGTGCCAGGTGGCGCCGGTGGGCGTCGTCGGTGAACGCAACCAGCACACGTCCTGATGCGCTGGTCGCCAGATCCAACCGGGTCCCCGGCTTGATGTCAGCCTTCAACGGAAGCGTCGACTCGACACGGTGAACGATCAATGCCTGCCCGCCGTCCAGTACGGCGATGCCAGCGGTTTCCTTGGACCGGGAGGCCAGGTCGGTGAGCAGCGGCACCAGGCGAGCGCCCAAATCGGCCTGTTCCAGCGCGGCGGCGGCGATCTCCAATGAGTGGAGTGTCAGCCGGTACTGGCTGGAGGGAATCTGCTCTACCCAGCGGGCCTCGACCAGGGTGCGGAGTTGCTGATGCACGGTGCCGCGTTCGGCCCCGAGAGCGCGGGCGAGTTCGGAAACCCCGAGCGGGCGGGGGGAGCGAGCCAATTCCTCGACGACGGACAGGCACTTCAGCACCGAACTTAACGTACGCACTACCACCTCCGGTGTTTGCTATAAGCAAACGACGTTGGTCATGTAAGAATCATTGACCAAATAGGTGAGTACGTCAACCCCGTGGAGGAATTACCAGGTGCGACCCTCGGTCTACTACGTCGTAGTATCTGTAGTGATTGGCAAAGGACAGCCACTGAGTGTGCGGCTTGAGGAGGAGACAGAGCGGCTGGTCGCGGCAGAGGCCAGCCGGTTACGACGCTCCAAGAGCGCAATAGTCGAAACGTTCACCGAGGAGACGGCACGTACCCGGCGTTTTGCCGGGATCGGCTTTCGCGGGGACGACGCCCAGCGCCGACCATGGGTGATCGGATCAGGACTGGATGTCTGGGAGATCGTCCACATGCTCGAGGACTTTGGCTCTGTGGACGCGCTGATCGAGGAGACGCCGTTGTCGGCTCGAGTTGTCCGTCTGGCCCTGACGTACCGCGCTGCCTATCCCGAGGAGGTCGAGCGGGCCATCCAGGAAAACCGCCGCCCGCTTGAGGATGCGACCGTGCTGTTCCCGTTCATCGAAACCTGACCGTGCGGCTGCTCCTTGATGCCAACCTCTCGTCCAGACGGATCGGCGGACCGTTGGCAGATGCGGGGCATGACGTGGTCAGCTTGGCTGCCGATGCAAGTCTGGGTGCGCTGGCCGATCCTGAGGTGCTGGAGCTGGCGGCTGAGGAACAGCGCATCCTCATCACCCGCAACTCAAGGGACTTCGCCCCCCTGCTACGTCACTGGGCCGAGGCGTCACGTCACCAGTCGGGATGCATCTTGATCTGGACGCTCGGTCATCACGAGTTCGGGGCGATACTGGAGGGGGTGAACCGCTTGCTGGCCGAGCGTTCAATTCCTGTCGAGTGGCAGGATCTGGCAGTGGCGTTGTGATCGCGGGTGGACATGACCGAGCGCCCCCGCTGACCCGGTTGGATCAGCGCTGGGGTGCCACGAATACCGTCAGGGGATGGGAGGGGTCGCCGGCGTCCACCTTCTCGACCCACCACTGGTCATCGCCCGAGCGCCAGGCCTGGGGGCCGACGGGTTGCAAGGCGGCGCCGCTGTTGAGGGCGTGGGTGCGGTCGGCGGCATCGTCCAGGTCGGCCACCGCCCCGGTGACGGAGTCGGTGCCGACCCAGGACGGTCGCTCAAGCCCCGCCGGCAGGTCGACCGTGGCCGGCAGGTCGGCGGTGATCATGCCGACGGTGGCCGACAGGGCCTTGCTGAGGGTCGAGTCCAGGCGGCGGTCAAACACCTCCGCCAAGCCGGTGTAGTACCAGTGCTGGGCCACCGGCGGGGCGTAGAAGCGCTGCCAGACACTTGGGCCGTTGGCCTGCAGGTCGGTCAGGATGGCCCGGGCGTTGTGCAGCTTGTCCGCCAACGACACCTGCAGGGAGAGGACCGCGACGGTTTCAAGGTGGGCCAGGTAAGCGACCTTGCGGTGTCGCCAGGGTGGCTTGGGATGGGTGTCGGCGTCGGTGCAGTCGGCGACGATCTGGGCCACGGTCGGACCGAACCGGTCGGTGATCTCGGCCAGGTCGGTCCGTTCGGGCTGGTCCTCGATCGCGTCGTGCAGCAGCCCGGCGATGGCCTGGTCCTCGGTCGTGCCCGGCTGTTCCAGCACGAACGCCGC